>JBFJWO010000082.1:0-13261 GCA_041623575.1 Gammaproteobacteria bacterium | reverse complement strand
CGTCGCGAGCGGCGAGAACCTGCGCTCCGTGTGGGATTTCCGCACCCTGATCGCGGCCGGCGCCGTCTCCTACCCCGAACCGGACGTGACCAACTGCGGCGGCGTCACGGCGTTCATGAAGATCGCCCGCCTCGCCGAGGCTTTCAACCTGCCGGTGACCTCGCACGGGGCGCACGACGTGACCGTGCAACTGCTGGCGGCGTGCCCGAACGCGAGCTATCTCGAAGCGCACGGTTTCGGCCTCGAGGCCTTTGTCGAAACCCCGCTGCGTATCGAGGCGGGCTGCGCGATCGCCGGCGAAACGCCGGGGCACGGTGTGGCGTTCGACTGGGCGGCGCTCGGGGCGCTGGGCGCGTGAGCCGACGGGCGATTGACAAGGGCGGCCCGGCGGTCGCAATGTGCGGCGCCTCCGGGCGACGCGGGAGAGGCGGGCGGTGAACCGATTCGAAGGCAAGCTCTGCGTGGTGACGGCGGCCGGTCAGGGCATCGGGCGGGCCACCGCCGAACGTTTCCGTGCCGAGGGCGGCCGGGTCGTCGCCACCGACGTCGACACCGCCGCGCTGGCCGGGCTGGACGGCATGCGCACCGAACGCCTCGATGTCACCGACGCCGCCGCGATCAGCGCGCTGGCCGCCGAACTCGGCGCCGTCGACGTGCTGTTCAACTGCGCCGGTTTCGTGCACGCGGGCACGATCCTCGAGTGCGAGGAAAGCGACTGGGACTTCTCTTTCGACCTCAACGCGCGCGCCATGTACCGCACGATTCGTGCGTTCCTGCCGGCCATGCTCGACGCCGGGGGCGGGGCGATCGTGAACATGGCCTCGGTCGCCTCCAGCGTCAAAGGCGTTCCCAACCGGTTCGCCTACACCGCCTCGAAGGCCGCGGTCGTCGGCCTCACCAAGTCGGTGGCGGCGGATTTCGTGGCGCGCGGCATCCGCTGCAACGCCATCTGCCCGGGGACCGTGGACTCGCCGTCGCTGCACGAGCGCCTGCGTGCCACCGGTGACTACGAAAAGGCGCGTGCGGAGTTCATCGCCCGCCAGCCGATGGGGCGCATCGGCCGCGCGGCGGAGATCGCTGCGCTGGCCGCCTACCTGGCGAGCGACGAGGCCGGCTTCACCACCGGCCAGGTCCACGTCGTCGACGGCGGCTGGGTCAACTGAGTTCTACGACGGTTCCACGACACACTGGGGAAAACATGAAACTGGTTCGTTATGGCGCGCGCGGCGCCGAAAAACCCGGCCTGATTGCCGCCGACGGCAGCCTGCGCGATCTCTCCTCGCGGGTCCGCGACATCGACGGCGACCTGCTAAGCGACCTGTCGGTACTCGACGGGCTCGACCCGGGCACCTTGCCGAAGGTGGGCGGCTCGCCGCGCCTCGGCGCCTGCGTGGCGGGGGTCGGCAAGTTCCTGTGCATCGGGCTCAACTACTCCGATCACGCGGCCGAGGCCGGCTTGCCGATCCCGAGCGAGCCGGTGCTGTTCATGAAAGCCAACTCGGCGATCTGCGGGCCCGGCGACGACCTCATCGTGCCGCGCGACTCGGTGAAGACCGACTGGGAGGTCGAACTCGGGGTGGTGATCGGGCGCCAGGGCAAGTACATCGACGAAGCCGACGCGCTGCAGCACGTGGCCGGCTACTGCGTCGTCAACGACGTGTCCGAGCGCGAGTTCCAGATCGAGCGCGAAGGGCAGTGGACCAAGGGCAAGTCGTGCGACAACTTCGGCCCGATTGGCCCCTACCTGGTGACCCGCGACGAAGTACCCGACCCGCAGCAACTCGCGATGTGGCTCGACGTCAACGGCGAGCGCCGCCAGGAAGGCAGCACGGCCACCATGATCTACGGCGTGGCCCACCTGGTCGCCTACCTGAGCCGCTTCATGACGCTGTATCCGGGCGACCTGATCTCGACCGGCACCCCGCCCGGCGTCGGCCTCGGGATGAAGCCGCCGACCTTCCTGAAGCCGGGCGACACGGTAGCCCTCGGCATCGACGGGCTCGGCGAGCAACACCAGCGCGTGGTCGCCGACGACTGAACCGCCACCTGCGGGGGCGCCGTTGCGGCGTTCCCCGAACCGCCCGACGGCGCGTCGGGCGGTTCTCTCACCCCGGCAGTGACCTCCCAGCGCCGACTATCGCAGTCGCGCGAGCAGTTCCCGGTGGACGCGACCGTAGCCGCGGGCGCAGAACGCCAGTTCGCCGCCGAGCAGCGCGTGCGCGCGGGGCAGGGCGTGGAAGGGGATAGCCACGGCGGCGTGGTGCTCCGCGTGGTAGGGCATGTTCCAGGCGAGCAAACGCACCAGGGCGTTGCTGCGCGTGGTCCGCGAATTGTGCAGCATCTCGGCGCTGTCGCTGCACCCGGTGTGCTCGGCGAGCAGGAACAGGCGCAGCACCGGTTGCCCCAGCAGCGCCGGCACCAGCCAGTACGCCAACAGGAAGGTGCTCTCGAGAGCCACGCTGGCCACGGCGGCGGCCGCGTACACGCCGAGAGACAGGCGCGCTTCGCGAGCAATGCCCGCGCGGGCCGAGTCGGGGATGAACGGTTCCGTGATCCGACCCGAGGCGTGACGCCAGGTCGTGACCAGCCGTTCGCGCCAGTAGGGCAAGCCGCTGACGTGCCACAGATAGGCCGCCCGGGTGTGCGGCTTGCCGCCGCTCAGCTCGGGGTCGCGGGCGCGGTCCTGGGTATGGCGATGGTGGGCGAGGTGAAACGCGCGGAAGTAGCGCGGCGGCAGCACCAGCGCCAGCCCGGCGCCGTGGGCGAGCGCGGCGTTGAGCCAGCGCGTGCGAAAAGCCGTGTAGTGAATGCATTCGTGCAGGGGCGCAAACAGGAACACCAGCACCACACCGTGCAGCCACGCCGCACCCGGCTGCGCGAAAGTCCCGGCGCTCGCACTCAGCAGGCCGCCGGTCGCGACGAGTGCCGTACCGTGCAGCGCCAGGCGCCGCAGGCCCGGCAGGTTCCGGCGCCGGCGCAGGGCGCGCAGCGAGTCGGCGGTGGCGCGGTTGCGGGGCATGACCGACTATTTTACGCGCTCCGCCCGGCGGACCTCGAGCCGCTCGCCGGCGTGTTGTCGGTTTGTGCGGGTCGGTTGCTTTCACTATGCTGTGGCGGCCCGCCGGGGGCCGGCACGCACTCGACAATCAACCTTAAATATCGCCCCTATACAATTGATTTAAAACGGTTAGTTATGGTCGGCAGGAGCGGTCGACCGCGAGGAAGCCCTGTCCATGCCAAACCCCGACGTCGTTGCCGACGAACTCGTCGGCGCCGTGTGGCCCGCCGCCCAACCGGGTGAAGACCCGGTGCTCTACGGCCACGCCACGCTCGAACCGCGCGGCGCCTTCGAAGCCCGCAGCCTGCAGACTTTCCGGCTGGTGTACACGGTCGGCCGCTACGGCATCGACGACACCGGCAGCATCCGCGTGGTGTTCCGCTTCATGGGCGACTGGGGCGACCTGCAGACCGGGGACCCGGCCGGGCGCAACTACGTCACGGCCGAGGCGAGCACCGGCGCGCGCCTGTCGCTGGCCTACGCAAAGACCGGTCACCAGCGACCCTGGTTTCGCTCGCTGACGGTACGCCTGCACGGCGGCTACCTGCGCGAAGGCGACACCATGACTGTGGTCTTCGGCGACACCCGCGCGGGATCGCCGGGCCTGCAGCTGCAGACCTTCTGCGAACCGGGCTTCGAGTTCAAGGTGCTGGCCGACGTGTGCGCGGTCGGCCACTACTACCCGCTCAGCGAGACGCCGTCGATCGCCATCGTGGCGGGCGAGGTGCACGCGTGGAAAGCGGTCCTGCCGAGCCTGCGCCGCCCGGGCGAGGTCTTCCGCCTCGGGCTCAAGGCCGAGGACCTGTGGGGTAACCCGACGCCGCGTGCCAGCGCGCGCCTGCGACTGCAGGCGAGCCTGCCCGTCGACGGCCTGCCCGAGAGCGTCGACTACCCGCTCGGCGAGAAAGCGCTCACTCTCGACGGCCTGCGGGTCGACGGAGCGGGCACGCTGCGGATCGCGGTCACCGACGAGCAAGGCGAGCCGCTCGCCGCGGCCGGGCCGCTGGTGATCCACGACGGCGCCTTCTCCGGCTACTGGGGCGACATGCACGGCCAGAGCGGTGAGTCCATCGGCATCACCACCGCGCGCCAGTACTTCGACTTCGCACGCAACAAGGCCTTCCTGGACGCGACGGGTCATCAGGCCAACGATTTCCAGGTCAACAACGCCTTCTGGCGCTATCTCAACGAACTCACCGCCGAGTACCACGAGGACGGGCGTTTCGTCGTCCTGCCGGGCTACGAGTGGTCGGGCAACACCGCGGTCGGCGGCGATCGCAATGTCTACTTCCGCACCGAGGGGCGCCCGATCCGGCGCTCTTCGCACGCGTTGCTGAGCGACCGCTCCGACCTCGCCAGCGACGCGCCGAGCGCCGCGGCGCTGTTCGAGGCGCTGGCCGGCGAGGACTGCGTGGTCTACGCCCACGTGGGCGGACGCTACGCCGACACCGCGCAGGCCCACGACCCGCGCCTGGAGACGGCCATGGAGATCCACTCGGCCTGGGGCACGTTCGAGTGGATGCTCACCGACGGGTTCGCGCTCGGCCACCGCTGCGGCGTGGTCTGCAATAGCGACGGGCACAAGGGCCGACCCGGCGCGAGCTACCCGGGCGCGGCGACCTTCGGCGCCTACGGCGGGCTCACCTGCTTTCTCACCGACGACCTGTCGCGCGACGGCCTGTTCGAGTGCCTGCGCCGTCGCCATCACTACGGCACCACCGGCTGTCGCCTGCACCTCGCGGTCGACGCGCATTTCGACCAGCCGGCCGAGGTCTACGAGCGCGACCCCAAGGCTTTCCCCGACCCGCGCAGGTGGCAGGCCCGCGAGGCGATGATGGGCGACATCGTGCGCAGCGCGGACGCCAGCGTCGAGTTGCGCGTGCACGCCGTGGCCCATGCCCCCATCGAGCGCATCGAGATACGCAACGCCACCGAGGTGCTCGAAACCGTGCGGCCGTACGGCGAAGCGGACCTCGGCGGCCGCGTGCGCGTTCTGTGGAGCGGCGCGCAGTACCGCGGGCGCGGCCGGCAGACGACCTGGACGGGCCGCGCGCGCTTCGCCGGCTGCCGCGTGCGACGCCTGGCGAAGATAAACGCCTGGAACCACGAGCGCCTGCTGGAGCAGCGCGGCAGCGACACCGTCGAGTGGAACGCACTGACGACCGGCAACTTCGGCGGCTTCGACGCGTGGCTGGAGGAGGGTGCGGGTGCGGCCCTGGCGCTGACCTCGAACCACGGGGAACTGCACGCGCCGCTGGCAGAGATCGGGTTGCAGGACCGGGTGCTGGAGGCCGGCGGCCTCGAGCGGCGTATCCGGGTGTTCCGCCTGCCCGAGTCCAATCCCCACCGCGAGGTTCGGCACAGCGCGCGTGTCGCGCTGCGCACCGACGGCGACAACCCGTTGTGGGTCTGCGTCACCACCGAGGACGGTTTCCAGGCCTGGAGCAGCCCGATTTTCGTCTTTCGCTGAGCGCGAACCGCGGGTGTTCGCGGCCTTTGAGCCACGTCAATCGATGGCCCGGGCGCTGTCGCACACTGGCGTGCGTGACCGGGTAGGGAGGGCACGACGGGTATCCGCGACGTGCTCGTGTACGTGGACAACGACGCCGAGGCCGCGCGCCGTTGCGCGTTTGCGGTGAGCCTCGCGAGCGCCCACGGGGCGCACCTGAGTGGCCTGTACGCGCGGCGCCCGCTGTACGACCCGCGCTACATCGGCACCTACATCCCGGCCGACGTGGTCGCCGTGCTGCAGAGCGAAGCCGACGAGCAGGAGCAACGTGCCTGCGCCGCGTTCGGCGACTCGCACCAGGGCAGCGGGCTGGCGGTGCGCTGGCGGGTCGTGGAAGGTGCGCCGGGCGCGCTGCTCACCGC
Source organism: Gammaproteobacteria bacterium (assembly GCA_041623575.1). GTDB lineage: Bacteria > Pseudomonadota > Gammaproteobacteria > JAHELT01 > JAHELT01 > JAHELT01. Next base: position 7,332 of record JBFJWO010000082.1, on the reverse strand, counting down.
CGAGGGGCGCAACACCGACCTCGTGATCCTCGGCCAGCGCAACCCCGCCGACCCGGGCCAGCACCGTCACTACTCGCCCGAAGAAGTGCTGCTCGGCGCCGGGCGCCCGGTGCTGTTGCTGCCGGCGCTCGCCCCCGCCCGCTACCCGTTCCGCCACGCGCTCATCGCGTGGAACGCCGGGCGCGAAGCGGCCCGGGCGGTGCGCGACGCGCTGCCGTTGCTGGCCGCGTGCGAGCGCGTGTCGGTGGTGAGCGTCGCCGGGCCCGATGGCGGCGAAACGGAGGGCGTGATCCGCTACCTCGAGCGTCACGACCTCGAGGCCGTGGCGCACCGCCTCGACGGCGACCAGGTGGAGACCGGGCCGGCACTGCTCGCGCTCGCCAAGGAGCAGAACGCGGACCTGGTGGTGGCGGGCGCCTATGGGCATTCCCGGCTGCGCGAGTTCGTGCTGGGCGGCACCACCGCCTACCTGATGCGGCACAGCCAGGTGCCGCTCTCGCTGTCACACTGAGTGCGGGCCCCGGGCCGGCTCCCCGTACACCCGCACCGCCTTCAGCAGGACCGGCAGCAGCAACAGGTTGGCGACCAGCGCCGCCAGCATCGCGAGCGCGGTGAACACGCCGAAGTAGATCGTCGGCGTGAAGTTCGAGGCCGCCAGCACCGCGAACCCGACCGTGACCGTCATGGTCGTGTAGTACATCGCGAGCCCGATACTGGCGTGCGCCCGCGCCAGGGCGCCGGCGTAGCTGCCGTCGACCTGCCACTCCTCGCGGTAGCGGTGCACGTAGTGGATGGTGTCGTCCACGGCGATGCCGATGGTGATCGCGGCGATGGTGATGGTCATGATGTCGAGCGGTATGCCGGCGCCACCGAGCAGGCCGAGCACGACGGCCGCGGCCAGCACGTTGGGCACGATCGCGACACCCGCCACCCGCCACGACCGAAACACCACGGCGAAAGTCAGCAGGATCACGCCGAACACCGCGCCGAGCGTCAGGATCTGGGAGCGGAACAGGCTCTGCAGGAGATTGTTGTAGAGCACCAGCATGCCGCTGAGGTGCACCTGCTCGCTCGCCAGGCCCAGCTCGCCGGTGAGCTGCGCACGGATGTCGTCGAGCAGCGCCGCGCGGGCCAGTTCCGGGTCGGACTCGAAGACCCGCACCGCGAAGCGCACCTGGCGGCCGTCCGCCGACAGGTAGGGGTCGATCAATTGCGCGCGGATGGCCGGCGGCAGGCGTTTGTGCAGCAACGCGAGGAACAGGTCGTCGCGCACGTCCGCCTCGCTGCTGACCTCGGCCAGCACCTCCAGCGCGGTTGCCAGCGACAGTACCTTGCCGGTCTGCGGCAGCGACTCGAGGTAGCGGTGCACGGCGCGCACGTGCTCGAGGCGAACCGCGTTGAACCAGTAGCTGCGGGCCGTGATCCCGCCGTCGGCTTCGTCCAGCAGGGCGAACAACGCATCCTCGGGCAGGGCCGTGTCGGGCGCCTCTGCCGGCGGCGCGTCGACGATCACGTCGAGCGGCGTGGTGCCGCCCAGCTTCTCGTCGATCAGGCGCAGCCCGCGATGGATCTCGGTATCGGCGTCGAAGTAGTCGATGAAGCGGTTCTCCACCGCGAGCTGCGACATCCCCACCGCGCTCAGCGCCGCGAGCACCGCGCAGGCGACGATCACCACCGCGGGACTTTGCGACGCGCGGCGCGCGAACCACGCCGTGACCCCGCTCGTCCAGCGCACCGGCCGCGGCGGCGGCGCCGGGCCCAACAGCAGCAGGGTGCCCGGCAGCAGCGTGAACACCAGGATGAAGGCGATGGTGAGTCCCGCTACCATGATCCAGCCGAAATCGATCCCCGGCCGGATACCGCTCACCACGAGGGAGGCGAAAGCGACCATGGTGGTCAACACCGTGTACAGGCTCGGCGCGAACTTCGAGCGCACGGTCTCGCGCACCAGCCACTCGCCCGGCGCGTGCGGTCGTGCGCGTTGCAGCTCGCGGTAACGCACCACGAGGTGGATGCTGAGCGACAGGCTGAAGATCAGCAGCAGCGCCACGAAGTTGGAAGAAACCACCGTCAGGGGCCAGCCGACCACCGCCAGCAACCCCACGCTCGCCAGCGTGCCGGCGAAGGCATTCAGCAGCGGCAGCAACACCCAGCGCGCGCTGCGGAAGAACGCGCCCAGCAGCAGCGCCAGGATCGCCACCACGGCGATCCCGAACACCAGCAGGTCGTGGCGGATGAAGTGCATCATGTCCACGGCGATCATGGGCACCCCGCCGAGGTGCAGGGTGGCGCGCTCGCGGTGGCGGTCGAGGATCGCGCGGATCGCGGCGATGGCGGCTTCCTCGCCGGCGAGCGCGGCCGCGCGTTGGCGGTCGTAGGCCGACTCCACACCGTCCAGCTCGCGCGCCTCGGCCGGCGTCAGCCCCCGGTTGAGGCGCACGCCGCGCAACGCGTCCCGCCGGTCGCGCAACTGCGCCAGGCGTTCGTCCGCCATGAAGTCGACCTGTATCGCCGTGGTGCCGGCGTCGCGGCTCAGCAGACGGTCGGCGTACAGCGGGCTTTCGCGCAATTCCCGCTGCGCCAGCGCGAGGTCCGTGTCGGGATCGAGCAACGTGCGCCACCCGTCGGCGAGCTCGGCGAGGCTGACCGGCGGGCTACGCAGCAACGGCACGTCGAGCACGCTGGTGACGTTGCGTACGCCGGGTACGCGCGAGAGCGCGTCACGCAACGCGCGCAGGTCGGCCAGCGACTCGGGTGCGAACAGCGGCCCGTGCGGCGTGTAGGTCACGATCACGAAGTCGTCGGAGCCGTAGCGCGCGGCGGTGGCGCGGTAGTAGGCGAGGTCGGCGTCGCGCTCGAGGACCAGCGAATCCGACGAGACGTCGACCTCGAAGTCCCGCGCGAAAGTAGCGGCGAGCGTCACGAGCAGCGCGATCAGCACCAGCGTCGTGCGCGGGTGGCGGAGCACCGTCGCACGGAACGCCCGATCCGCGGCGCGCGCGAAGACGCCACCCTGCGCGTCCGCCTCCGCTGCCGGCGACGACGCGGTGCCGCCGTCACCCGGGCGGGCAGGAGGTCGTGAAGCGGGTGTGCGACGCATGGACGGTCGGTCCTTCGAGCTGCGGGGGGTCGAAACGCCGCATTGTCGATGCGCGGCTCCACCCAGGGCTTGACGAAAATCAAGCAGGGACGGGCGCGACGCTGATCCCGCCGTTGCGCGGCGCACCGGGTCGGCCGAGGCGGGACGCCCGCCCGGCTACATCGCCAGCGCCGCGTACAGGTGGAACAGGCCCACCGCGGCCGCGCCCAGGATCAGCGCGAAGCCGACGTTGGCGCGCCCGAGCGCCCAGTTGTCGATCCCGTAGCGGCCCTGCAGAGTGAGATTGGTCCCCGACAGCGGGTTGATCGCACAACCGAGCCCCCAACCGACGGCGAACACCAGCGCGAGCAGGGTGGGTTCGGGCTCGAGCGGCGCGAGCAGCGAGGCGGCGCCGCTGACCACGATCACCGGGTGCACGCCGAGTGCCGAGACCGCGAGCGTGGCCGCCAGCAGCAGGCTGGCAGCGAGCGCGTCGAACTGTGCGAAGGGCAGCCAGGCGCCGCCCGCCGCGAACACGGCCACCAAGCCGCTCGCGAACACGCCCGCGCTCAGGAACAACGCCAGCTCGCCCGCCATGTCCGGCAGCCGCATGGAAGCGAACTCGACCAGGGCAGCGCGCGTCGCCGCAGGCCCGCTGCGCGCCAGTAGCACCACGATCACGATCGCCGGCGTCAGCAGGGTCACCAGCGCCAGCACCGACACGTCGGGGTGCAACTGGTGGGCGAGCAGCACCGCGAGGCCCAGCGCCGCCGGCAGCCACAGGCTTTCGAGGTGCACCGGGTAGCCGCGAAAATCCTCGATGCCGGCCACCGCGCCCAGCCGCGCAAACAGGTAGAGCACCGCGAACCCGCACATCGCCAGCGGGACGCCCAGCAGCATCAACGCCGCGAGGCTGCTGCCGGGCGTGTACGCGAGCGCCATTCCGACGCCGGCGATGAACGGGGAATAGAAAGCCGCCATGGTGAACGAGCGCGACAGCAGCCGGGCCTGCTCCGGGTGCAGGCGGGTGCCGCGCGCCAGGCGATCGGCCATGATCACCAGCGCCGAGATGTTGATGACCGCGGCGAACAGGTGCACGCCGAGCATGCTGCGCACGTAGGTGCCGAGCCCGCGTGGCAACTCCGGCTCGCGCTCGCCGAGCGGGCGGTTGAGCAGGCGCAGCAGCCCCACCGAGGCCAGCATCGACACGATCGCCTGGTTCTGCGACAGCGCACGCCCGACCGAGACCTCGGCGCCGTTGAGCGCACCCCAGGTCAGCCCGGCCACGCCGAGCAGCGTCATGGCCACGACCTGGACACGCGACTGGCGGCCGAGGCGCGGCCAGAGCAGCACCGCGGCCAGCCACGCGAGCGCCGCGGCGAGGACCACGGGTACCGCGGGCCAGAGCGTGTTGGCCAGCGACGCGCACAGCATCGCGGCCAGCAGCCAGCCGGCGGGGTGGCGCGCGGCGGACAGCGGCGCGGTCGTTGTGGACGTGCTGTTCAAGTGGCGATGGAACCGGTCGGGACGCTCGGTCGGGGCCGGTGCGCGGGGTCGTTCGTGCGCGCCGCCGGCACCGGCGGTGCGCGCACCTTACGTGCTGGCCAGGGATTGGGCAAACCGTCGCCCACGACCGCGACCCTTGCACGTACGCGAAGACGGTGTACTGTGCGCGCTCATGGAGAGTGCTTTCCCCGCCTCACGGGTGGCGTTGATCAGCGCTATGACCGATTCCCTGGCACCGATCAAGGCCGCCTTCGCCGAGCACTGGCCGGAGGCACGCCTGGCCAGCGTCGTCGACGAGTCGCTCGAGACGGACCGCGCCCGCGGCGACTACGCGGGGCCGTCGTTCGAGGCCCGGTTGCGCGCCCTCGCCGAGTACGCGGCGAGCTTGGAGGTGGGAGCGGTGTTGTTCACCTGCTCGGCGTTCGCCGGCGAGATCGGTGCCGTGCGCGCCGCTTCGGCGTTGCCCGTGCGGCGCCCCGACGAGGCGTTGCTGGCGCGCGCCACGGAGCGTGGCGAGCCGGTATGCATCCTGATCACGTTCGAGCCGACCCGGCGCGCGCTCGATCTGCAACTGGACGAACTGCGCCGCGCGCGCCCGGGCCTGCCGCCGGTCCGCGTCGAGGTCGTGCCCGGCGCGCTGGCCGCGTTGCGTGCCGGGAAAGGCGATCGCCACGACGAGCTGATCGCCGCACGTGCGGCCGCGGCCAGCGAGCCGACGCTCGCGCTGGGGCAGTATTCCATGACGCGTGCGGCCGCGGCGGTCGCGGCGCGCGCCGGGCGTGCTCCCCTCAGCGGGCCGGCCTGCGCCGTGGCCGAGCTGCGCGCGACCCTGGGCGCGCGAACCCGACGCCCTGCCTAGCCGGCGGCCGCCGCCAGTTCCCCGCTTTGGTCCGTCGGGTCCGCCGCCGCCTGCGGCCACGGCCACGGCTGGGTTGCGTTGCGGCGTTGCGAGGGGAGTTCGCGCATCAATGTGGCGCGGGCGCGCCCGTTCCCCGAGGGGTCAGCGCGCGGGATCCAGACCGCGGCACCGGGCGGCGCTGCCTCGGGCGGGCGTCGGGCGGCCTCGTTCGCCGCGCTCGGTGGGGCTTTCGGCGCCGCTGGCGCGCCTGCGGGACGACGCACGGCGCCGGAGCGGGCACGGTTCAGACGCGCCAGCCACCCGCGCCAGTCCGGCCAACCCAAGGCGTGCCCGACGAACAGGGAGCGCCATTCGGCGATGCTCTGCGGGCGTTCTTCGGGGCGAAAGCCGAGCGCCGCGTCGATGGCCTTCAGGAAGCGCCGCGAGTAGCGCCCGCGGCCCAGGCGGGCGGCCGGCACCAGTGGGTCGTCGCGGCCGTTGAGGATCGCCGGGCCGCGGGTCAGCACGTCGGGCGGCGCGCTGCCGGTTACCGCTTCGTAGAGTGTCGCGCCCAGCCCGTAGATGTCGGTCCACGGCCCCTGACCGCAGGCGCGATACTGCTCGTACGGTGCGTAGCCCGGGGACAGCTCGCAGATGCGTTCCTCGTCCTGCGAGGCGGGCCGTGCGCAGCCGAAATCGAGCAGCAGGGGTCCGCCACGCTGGCACACGTAGATGTTCCCCGGCTTGATGTCGCGATGCACGTAGCCGGCGCCATGGACCCGTTCGAGGCTCTCGAGCAGTGGCCACAGCATCGCCAGCAGCGCCTGCTCGTCGCGGTGGCGCCCGGCCAGCAGCAGGTCCTCGAGCGATCGCCCGCGCCGATACTGCATGGCGATATAGGCGGTGTCGTTGGCCTTGAAGACGTTGTAGACCTGCACGATCCCGGGGTGGCAGAACCGGGCCAGCGTGCGCGCCTCGGTAATGAAGCGGGCCATGCCGGCACGGCAGCGCGCACCCCGTTCGCCGGGCGCCGGGCGCAGCCGGTAGTCGGACGCGGTGCGCGTCGCGAGGCCCGCTGGCAGGTACTCCTTGAGGGCGACCCGGCGCTTCAGGCGCGTGTCGGTAGCAAGGTAGGTGACGCCGAAACCGCCGCGCCCGAGCACGCCCTCGATGCGGTAGCGGTGCAGGCAATGGCCGGCGGGCAGCAGGGCGATCTCGTCATGCCCGCCGGGGCGGGCGGCGCTGAGGGTTGAATCGTGCATCGGGCTCTGACCTTGGCTGTTTCACAACACGCGCGAACGCGTTGCAGGACACGGTAGAGCCTAGGCCGGGGTCGCGCTGTGGTTAATACTGCATTGGCCGTAACCCGACCCGGCGATTCGGCTAGGGGAGCGGGCCCGGGCTAGATCGATGGTATAGGTCGCTGCCCGGCCCGCACCGGCGGTCCGGGTCGGGGCGTCGAGCGGGGCCGCAAAGGGCTGCGGAGCGAGGACTTGCGCGCGGGCCGGGCGCTCAGGAGGAACCGCCGGCCCCGGCACCCGGCACGCTCGGAAAGAACAGCTGCTCGCCCCCCACCCGGTAGTCGGCGATGGCCCGTTGCCCGGCCGCCGACAGCAGCCAGTCGATGAACGCCTGGCCGTCGCCGGCCTTGACGTGCGCAAAGCGCGCCGGGTCGACCAGGATCACGCCGTAGGGGTTGAGCAGGCGCGGGTCGCCTTCCACCAGCACCGTCAGCCCCGCCTTGTTGGCGAAACTCAGCCAGGTGCCGCGATCGGACAGCGTGTAGGCGCTCTTGGCGGCGGCCGCGTTGAGCGTCGCACCCATGCCGCTGCCGAGTTCGCGATACCAGGTCCCCGACGCCGGAACCGGATCGACGCCGGCGGCCTGCCACAGGGCGCGCTCGCGCCTG
>JBFJWO010000081.1:0-13276 GCA_041623575.1 Gammaproteobacteria bacterium | reverse complement strand
GTCAACGTGATCACCGCGCTCGGCCTGCTGCTCGGCGTGCAACTGGCGTTGCTCGCGCTCGCGCTGGTGCTGCTGCCGGGCCGCGCGCTCGGCCTGCGCGCGTTGCAGGACCTGGCGGCCGCGATCAACCCGGGCCTGCTCACGGCAGCCTTCGTTTCGCGCCGCCTCGGCCAGCGCGCCGAGGCGCTGTTCGGCTGGAACGCCGGGCGCTCGGCGGCGGCACGACGTTTCACGCGCTGGCAACTGCTCGCCTGGTCGCAGGCGGCGGCGGTGGCGTTCAACGTCTCCGCGCTGGTCTGCGCGACGCTGCTGGTCGCCTTCACCGACATCGCCTTCGGCTGGAGCACCACCATCGAGACCCACCCGCGCACCGTGCACGCGCTGGCCACCGCCATGGCGTGGCCCTGGCAGGGCTGGTTGCCGCAGGCGCTGCCGGGCATGGACCTGATCGCCCAGTCGCAGTTCTTCCGGCTCGAAGGGGCGGCGCGCGGCGCCGCGCCCGCGGCGCTCGGCGGCTGGTGGCCGTTCCTGCTGATGAGCCTGGTCTGCTACGGGCTGGTGCCGCGCGTGGCGCTGCTGGCGCTCGCGATCGCGCGCCTGCGCGCCGCGACGGTCAACCTGTTGCTCGGCGACGCGCAGGTCAGCGCTCTGCTCGAACGGATGCGCGCACCGGCGGTCGAGACCACGGCCGCCGAGCCCGAAACGGGCGCGCGCTCGCCGGTCGCGCCGCTCGCGCACGCCGCCCTGCCGGACGCAGGCGCCGCGCACGCGGTCATCTGGGGCGGCAGCCTCGACCCCGGCGAGGCCGAGGCTTTCGCGCGCACGCGCCTGGGGTTTTCCGTGCCGCTGGCGCTCGAAGCGGGCGGCGGGCGCACGCTCGAAGCCGATCGCGAAACGCTCCAGAAGATCGGCAACGGCAAGCCGCGCGCGGTGCTGGTGCTGCCGCGCGCCTTCGAAGCACCGATGCTGGAGTTCCTGGATTTCCTGGCCGCGCTGCGCGCGCGGCTCGGCGCCGGCGTACCGGTGGTGGTGGTGCCGGTACCCGAAGCGGGCGAGAGCGTGAATGCCCTGCAGCGCGAAACCTGGAGCGAGGCGGTGGCGCGCCTCGGCGATGCCGGCACCTACGTGGAAACCGGCGCGCAATGAGCCTCACCCCGCGCTTCGCCATCGTCGGGCACCCGAACAAGGGCAAGAGCAGCATCGTCGCGACGCTCGCCGAGGACGAGCGCGTGGCCATCTCGCCGACCCCCGGCACCACCGCCAGCGCCCGCTCGTTCCCGATGCGACTCGACGGCGAGACCCTCTACGAGCTGATCGACACACCGGGTTTTCAGCGCGCGCGCGAAGCGCTCGCCTGGCTGCGGGAGAACGACCGGGGCGCGGAGGCGCGCGCGGCGGCGGTGCAGGCGTTCATCGACGCGCACGCGGGCGATGCGCACTTCCACGACGAGTGCGAGTTGCTGGCGCCGGTGCTCGCCGGGGCCGGCATCCTCTACGTGGTCGACGGCTCGCACCCCTACGGCGCGGAGTACGAGGCGGAGATGGAAGTGCTGCGCTGGACCGGGCGCCCGCGCATGGCGCTCATCAACCTGATCGGCGCCGGCGACCACGTCGAGGAGTGGCGCGCCGCGCTCGGGCAGTACTTCTCCATCGTGCGCGTGTTCGATGCGCAGCGCGCCGATTTCGACAAGCGCATCGAACTGCTGCGCGCGTTCGCCGCCCTCGACGAGAGCTGGGCGCCGAGCCTGGAGCGCGCGGTCTCGGCGCTCACCGCGGAGCGCGCACGCCGCCGCCGGCTCGCCGCCGACGAGATCGCCGAGCTGCTGATCGACGTGTTGACGGCCACGGAGAGCGCACCGCTCGCCGGCGAGGAACGCGACCCGCGCACCGAGGCGCGCCTGCGCGAACGCCTGCTCGAGCGCATCCGCGCCCGCGAGCGCGCCAGCCGTCGCGCGGTGCAGGAGATCTACCGGCACGCCGGGCTGGAGGCGCGCGAGCAGGACAACGCGAACCTCGCGGACGACCTGTTTTCCGAGCGCAGTTTCAGTGTGTTCGGCCTCTCGACCCGGCAACTCGCCATGACCGGCGCGGCCTCGGGCGCGCTGGCCGGCAGCGTGGTCGATGCCGCGCTCGGCGGCGCGTCGCTGCTGCTCGGCGCGGGCATCGGCGCGGCGATCGGTGCGGTCGGTGCGCTGACCGGCGCCGCGCAACTCGCGAAGGTGCGGGTGCTGGGACAGGAACTCGGCGGCTACCGCCTGCGCCTGGGACCCGTCAGCGAGCCGAACTTCCCCTGGGTGATGCTCGGGCGCGCGCTGCTGCACGCGCGCCTGGTGGCCGAGCGAAACCACGCACGCCGCGAGGCGCTCGTGCTCGATGCCGAGCGCGGCGCACACCTCGCCGACGCCATCGATGCCGCTCGCCGCAAGCGACTGGCGCAGGTGTTTCGCGCGCTGCGCGAGGAGCAGGAGGTCGAGGACGGGCAGCGCCGGCAACTGGCCGGGGAGATCGCCGAGCTGTTGTGACTCGCGCGGCCCGCGCTTGAAACCGGGCCGCCCCGCCGCCAACTCGCGGTGACGTTTTGGTAACGCCGGCAGCGCGCGGATCGCGGAACCTCCCCGGCCCGGGCGCAGTCAGAGTAACCGTCGGCCACGCCGCGCCGGGAAACGAGCCCCGCGGGGCTTTTGCCGAACATTGTTCAGCGGCGTATGATGTGTAAATTCGCACAGCGCCCTTACACGGACTGGACGATACTCATGTCAGGTTTTGCGCCAACGCCGGGAAACAGGGCTGCAGCAGGCCCACGGCGCCGCGCGGGAGCGACGACGACATGATCAACTACCATCACAGCGCGCGACGCATCAGCACCCCGTTGCCCGATCTCGACGTCGATTTCGACGTGGGCGAACCGGAGGTCATAGAGCAGCAGTTCTTCGAGATGGAGGACATCACGCTCACCGGGGACGAGAACATCACCGTCGTCGAGATGATCCCGGACGTCACCGTCAGCGGCGAACACCGGGTGGTGGTGGACATCCCCGACAAACTCCGCGAAAACCTGCCCGGGCGCAAACCCCGCGGCGTCAGCTAGCGCGCCGCTTAAGCGCTCTGCAAGCCGCTCGGCGGCACGCTTCGCCGCCGCCCTCGAGTCGTCTTCACGGAACAGCGTTCGCGCCGTCGCGACTTCCCGGTAGAGCCCCGGTGCCGGTTCGATCTCGCCGGCGGCCTCGTGAATGCGCGCGCTCACGAAACGCAGCCGCGAGTAATACTCCGACGCGCTGAACGGATAGTCGTCGTAATCGATGCCGCCGCAGCCAGCGCCAGGTGGCGGCCAGGTCCGGCAGCGCCAGGCGCTCGACGAAGACATCGCGACCCGGTTCGTCGGCCAGCCACGGCAACGCGCGCAGCAGGTGCCTGCGCCCGTCACAAGCGATGCTGCCGCGCGCCGTTACGGCGGCGAGATCACCTCGACGCCGGACTTGCCGATCACGAACGACATCAGGTCCTCGCCCACCACCAGCTTGCCCGGGTACACCGCGCGGGTGCGCTCGGCCATGACCGCGGGCGGCACCGGCTTGATCTTGCCGTTGGTGGCGGAAACGATGTGCGAGAAGACCGCGACTTTCGGTTGCGTGAGGTTGAACACGCGCCCCGCGTCCTCCGGCGTGATGTGGTGCGCCATGATGCGCCGCCACAGGGGCGAGGCGTCGAGCAGTTCCTGGCGCGCGGCGCCGATCGAGTGGATCAGCACGTCCACGCCGCGCGCGTGATCGACGAGGTTCTGGTTGAACACGGTATCGCCGGAGATCACCGTCGAGCGCCCGTCGTAGTCGATCCGGTAGCCGTACACCGGCTGGATGATACCGCCGCCGTGATCCACCTCGAAGGCGGTGATCTTCACGCCGTCGGCCTCGTAGACGATGCCGGGCGAGACGTCCCGCGCGTCGATGGTGGCACCGGCCGCCGCGAGGTTCTGGTCCGCGATGCGCGTCGCGATGTCCCACGCGTAGGCCTTGACGATGTGCTCGGCGAGGCTGGCCGTGCCGGGCGGGCCCATCAGGCGCATGGGCTGCTGGCGGCGCCCGAACGGGCCGCCCAGCCAGCCGGTGAGGAAGATGTCCGGGATCCCGACCACGTGATCGGAATGCAGGTGGGTGAGGACGAGGTACTCGAGCCCCTGGCCGAAGCGCACCCGCTTCTGCCACAGGCGCTGGGTGGCACCGCGCCCGGCATCGAACAGGAAGGACTTGCCGTTGACGCGCACCAGGGTCGCGGGGCCGAACCGCTGCATCAGCGGCGGCGGCGTGCCGGTGCCGAGCAGCGTGACTTCGAAATCGGGCGCTTCCTGCGCCCCCGACAGCCCCGGCACGAAGGCCAGACAGGCGCACAGCAGCGAGCAGGCGAATCGGGTCATGGTTTCCTCCCGTGATGTTGTTCTCGAGGCCCGTTCCGGGGCCGTGGTCCGGCGCGTCGTGAACCAGCCACTATACGCAACCGTGCGAGGATTTCAGCCCCTGCGTACGGGCAAGCCTCAGCCCGGCTTGCGCGCGACCTCGTCGCGCAGGTACACGGGCAGCGCCTGGCGGGCCGACACACCGGCGCCGGCGGCGATCAGCGCCGCGCCGAGCTCGGCCACGTCGCGCGCGTGCGGAAAGATCTCCGTCTCGGCGCCGGCGCGCTGTGCGCCCAGGCGCGCGCCCAGCACCGCCTCGTGTGCCCCCCAGCCGGTGCCCGCGACGAACCAGCCCTCGCCGGGCGGCAGCGGTGCGGCGTCGGGCGCGACCACGCACTCCTCCAGCACGGGAGCGGGTCGCCCGTGCCGGTCGATTTCGAACGCGCCCCAGTAGACTTCCTGCATGCGCGCGTCGATGGCCGCGATCACCCGCTCCGCGCCGCGCTCGCGCCAGGCCCGGTGCGCGATCGCCGCCAGCGTGGACACCGGCGCCACCGGCAGGTCGAGGCCGAACGCGATGCCTTGTGCGACGCTCGCGGCCAGGCGCACGCCGGTGAAGCTGCCCGGGCCGCGGCCGAAGGCGAGGGCCTCGAGGTCGGCGCGTCTCCACCCGGCCTGCACCAGCAGTTCCTCCACCATGGGCAGAATGAGCTCGGCGTGTCGGCGCGGTGCGATCTGGTAGCGCTCGGCGGCCGCCGCACCGTCCCACAACGCCGCCGAGCAGGCCTCCGTGGCCGTTTCCAGCGCCAGCAGCTTCACGCCGGCCCGGCGTCGGCGTCGAAGAACGCCTCCACGTCGCCGATCTCGCGGGTGATCGGCATCGGCGGCAGGCTCGCGATGAAGGTACGCCCGTAACCGCGGGAGGTGAGCCGCGGGTCGCAGATCACCAGCACGCCGCGGTCGGCGGCGTCGCGGATCAGGCGCCCCACGCCCTGCTTGAGCGTGATCACCGCCTGCGGCAGCTGGTAATCGCGAAACGGGTCCAGGCCCTGGCGGCGCAGGACCTCGAGGCGCGATTGCAGCACCGGGTCGCCGATCGCCGCGAACGGCAGCTTGTCGATGATCACGCACGACAGCGCCGGGCCGCGCACGTCGACGCCTTCCCAGAAGCTGTTGGTGCCGATCAGCACCGCGTCGCCGGCCTCGCGAAAGCGTTCCAGCAACTCGGCCTTCGGTGCGTCGCCCTGCACCAGCACCGGGTAGGGCACCGCGGGGCGCAGTTGCGTGGCGACCTGCGAGAGCGCGCGCAGGCTGGTGACCAGCACGAACATGCGCCCGCGACTGTGCGGCAGGATCGCGAGCGCCGTGCTCGCCACCGCGGCGGAGTGTTCGCGCGAGTTGGGCTCGGGCAGCTCGGGTGGCAGGTACAGCAAGGCATTGTTCGCGTAGTCGAAGGGGCTGTCGAGCAGCAGCTCGCGCGCGTCGTCCAGCCCGAGGCGCTGGCGGAAATGGCGGAAGCTGCCGTCCACGGCCAGGGTCGCCGAGGTCATCACCCAGGCGGCCTGCGCGTGCTCGACGAAAGTGCGAAACAGCCCGGCCACGTCCACGGGCGTCGCGCGCAACGCGAAACCGCGGGCGTAGGTCTCGAACCAGCGGATGGTGTCGTCCTCGCCCGCCGCCTCCTCGCCCGGCCCGGCGAAACTCGCGATCTCGCCGAGCAGCGCGCGGGCGCGGCGATAGCAGTGCTCCAGGCCCTTGCCGCGCGGGGCGGCGACCTCCAGCTCCGCGGCGAGCGCCTGCAGGCTCTCGCGGACCTCCTCGAGCGCCTCGTCCACCGCCGGCGGTGCGCTCTGCCACGGTGCGCGCTGCCGATCCTCGCCGAAAGCGAGCCGCAGGTCGCGAGTGCGCTTGGCGAGCGCCTCGGCGTGCTCGCGGATCGCGCGCGCGTCGGCCGCGTCGCGCAGGTGCTCGGCGATCGCGTCCTGGCTCAGCCCCAGCAGTTGCCGGCTGCTCAGCTGGCGGCCGAAGAAGTTGCCGGCGATGTCCGGCAACTGGTGCGCCTCGTCGAGCACGAAAGCCTCGGCGCTCGGCAGCACTTCGCCGAAGCCCTCCTCCTTGAGCGCGAGGTCGGCGAACAACAGGTGGTGATTGACGACCACGACGCGCGCGGCCTGCGCGCGGCGCCGGGCCTCGAGCACGTGGCAGCCCGACAGGTGCGGGCACTCGGCACCGAGGCAGTTCTCCACCGTCGAGGTCACGCGCGGCCAGATGCCGGAGTCCTCGGCGACCTCGCCGACTCCCGCGACGTCGCCGTCGCCGGTGTGCGCCGACCAGGCTTCCACGATCTCCAGGTCGCGCAACTGGGTGAGCGGCAGGCGCGCGCGCGCCGCGCTCGTCTGGGCGAGCCGGTAGTGGCAGAGATAGTTGGCGCGGCCCTTCAGCAGCGCCACCGGTTCGCCGTAGCCGATCGCCCGGCGCACCACCGGCAGGTCGCGGTGGAACAACTGGTCCTGCAGGTGGCGGGTAGCCGTAGAGATCACGGTGCGCAGGCCGGAGCGCAGCACCGGTGTGAGGTAGGCGATGGTCTTGCCGACGCCCGTGCCGGCCTCGGCCACCAGGATTGCGCGCTCCTCGAGCGTCTCCTCGACGGCGCTCGAGAGTTTCTGTTGCACGTCGCGCGGCGCGAAGCCCGGCAGGCAATCGGCCAGCGGGCCGTCACGGGCGAGCAGTTGCGCCGCTTTCACGTCGGCGCCGGGTTCATTCGGGGCCGCGGCTCATTCGCTCGCGCCGTCACTCGGGCCCGGGGTCGGCGGTCCCGGCACCTCGCAGCCGTTCCGAGCGGCGGCGTGCCAGTTCCGCGCCTTCGGTGTCGCCGCGCGCCTCGCGCGCGTAGCTGATGATGAGCCAGTTGCGGAAGCGCAGCGCCGGCTGATCGGGCGCGAGCGCGTTCGACTTGGCAGCGAGGTTCTCCGCGCGCGCCGACTCGTTCTGCAGCAGCAGCAGTTCCGCGAGCCGGCTCCACAGCACGGGGTTACCCGGTTCGATCTGCACCGCCTGCTCCAGGCGCACCGTGGCTCGGGAGAAGTCGCGAGTCTGGCGCGCGACCTCCGCGTCCTGCCACAGCTCGAGCACGCGCGGGTCTTCCACGCCGTGGCGGATGTCGGCGCCTACCGTCGCCGGCGGCTCGGGTTTTTGCGGCGCCGCGCACGCCGCGGCCAGCAGCATCGCACAACCGAGCAGGCCGGCGCCGAGCGCGCGGGTTCTCTCGCCGTTCATTCCCACTCGATGGTCGCCGGCGGCTTGCCCGAGATGTCGTAGACCACGCGCGAGATGCCGTCGATCTCGTTCATGATCCGGCGCGAGACCTCGTCGAGGAACGCGTAGGGCAGGTGCGCCCAGCGGGCCGTCATGAAGTCCACCGTTTCCACCGCCCGTAGCGCCACCACGTAGTCGTAGCGGCGTGCGTCGCCCACCACGCCGACCGATTTCACCGGCAGGAACACCGCAAACGCCTGTGAGACTTTGTCGTAGAGCCCCTGCTCGCGCAGCGCATCGATGAAGACGGCGTCGGCCCGGCGCAGGATGTCCGCGTAGTGCTGGCGGACCTCGCCGAGAATGCGTACCCCCAGGCCCGGGCCGGGGAAGGGGTGGCGCATGATCATGTCCGAGGGCAGCCCGAGCTCCAGCCCGATGCGGCGCACCTCGTCCTTGAACAGCTCGCGCAACGGTTCGACCAGCTCGAGCTGCATGCGCTCGGGCAAGCCGCCGACGTTGTGGTGCGACTTGATGACGTGGGCCTTGCCGGTGGCGGCCCCCGCCGATTCGATCACGTCCGGGTAGATCGTGCCCTGCGCGAGATAGTCGGTGCCGGGCAGCTGCGTCGCCTGTTCCTCGAACACGGCGATGAACAGGTTGCCGATCACCTTGCGCTTGGCCTCGGGATCGTTCACGCCCTCCAGCGCCGAGAGGAAGCGCTGTTCGGCGTCGACCCGGATCACGCGCACGCCCATGTGGCGCGCGAAGGTCTGCATGACCTGGTCGCCCTCGTCGAGGCGCAGCAGGCCGTTGTCGACGAACACGCACGTCAGCTGCTCGCCGATCGCCCGGTGCAGCAGGGCGGCGACCACCGAGGAGTCGACGCCGCCCGACAGCCCCAGCAAGACCTTCCCGTCGCCGACCTGCTCGCGCACGCGCGCAATGCTGTCTTCGATGATCCCGCCGACGTGCCAGTTGGCCTCGCAGGCGCAGATCTCGCGCACGAACCGTTCCAGGATGCGCATTCCCTGGCGGGTGTGCGTGACCTCCGGGTGAAACTGGATGCCGTACAGCTTGCGCCCGGCGTGTTCCATCCCGGCGAGCGGCGCGTTGTCGGTGGCGGCGATGCAGGCGAAACCCTCGGGCAGGCTTTCCACGCGATCGCCGTGGCTCATCCACACGTCCAGCAGCGCACCGCCGTCGGCGCTGGTGTGATCTTCGATGTCGCGCAGCAGGCGCGAACCGGGGAGCACGCGCACCTGCGCGTAACCGAACTCCGCGCTCGCGTGCGAGGAGACTTCGCCGCCGAGTTGCGCCGCCATGGTCTGCATGCCGTAGCAGATGCCGAGCACCGGCACGCCGAGGTCGAAGACTTCGCGCGCCGCACGCGGCGTGCTCTCCCGCATGACCGACTCCGGGCCGCCGGACAGAATGATGCCGCGCGGCGCGAACTCGGCGATCCGCGCACCCGCCACGTCCCACGCGTAGATCTCGCAATAGACGCCGAGCTCGCGCACCCGCCGGGCGATGAGCTGCGTGTACTGCGAGCCGAAGTCGAGGATCAGGATGCGATGGGCGTGGATATCGCTCACGGTCGCACCCCGCGGACGGCCGCTCGGCGGCTCACGAAAGTGAGGACACCGGTGCGCTCAGGACCGGTAATTGGGGGCTTCCTTGGTGATGGACACGTCGTGCACGTGGCTCTCCCGCATGCCGGCGGCCGAGGCGCGCACGAACTCGGCGCGCTGGCGCATCTCCTCGATGTCGGCGCAGCCGACGTAGCCCATGCTGGAGCGCAGCCCGCCGACCAGCTGGTGAATGACCGCGGCCAGCGGCCCCTTGTAGGGCACGCGGCCCTCGATGCCTTCGGGCACCAGCTTGTCGGCGCTGTCCTCGTCGTCCTGGAAGTAGCGGTCGCTCGAGCCGCGCTGCATGGCACCGATGGAGCCCATGCCGCGGTAGGACTTGTAGGAACGCCCCTGGTAGAGCTCGACTTCGCCGGGCGCCTCGGCGGTGCCGGCGAGCAGGCTGCCGATCATCACGGTGTGCGCGCCGGCCGCGATGGCCTTGGCGAGGTCGCCCGAGTAACGGACGCCGCCGTCGGCGATCAGCGGCACGTCGGTGCCGTACAGGGCGTCGGCCACGTCGGCGACGGCGGTGATCTGCGGCACGCCGACGCCGGCCACGATGCGCGTGGTGCAGATCGATCCCGGGCCGATGCCGACCTTGACCGCGTCGGCACCCGCCTCGACCAGGTCGCGGGCGGCCGCCGCGGTAGCGATGTTGCCCGCCACCACGTCGACGGCGGGAAACTGCTGCTTGATGCTCGCGACCCGCTCCAGCACGCCGCGCGAATGCCCGTGGGCGGTGTCCACCACCAGCAGGTCGACGCCGGCCTCGACCAGCGCCGCCACCCGCTCGTCGGTATCCGCGCCGGTACCGACCGCGGCACCCACCCGCAGGCGTTCCAGCGCGTCCTTGCAGGCGTAGGGGTTGTCGGTCGAGCGCTGGATGTCGCGCACGGTGATCATGCCGCGCAGCTCGAAGTTGTCGTTGACCACCAGCACCTTCTCGATGCGGTGGCGGTGCAGCAACTCGATGGCCTCGCTGCGCTCGGCGCCCTCGCGCAAGGTCACCAGGCGCTCTTTCGGGGTCATGATGCTGGCCACGGGCTCGGTGAGCCGGGTCTCGAAGCGCAGGTCGCGCTGGGTCACGATGCCGACCAGGCCCTCCGGGCTCACCACCGGCAACCCGGAGATCCCGTGCTTGCGGGTCAGCGACAGCACGTCGCCGATCGGCGTGTCGGGGGTGATGGTGATCGGGTCCTTGACCACGCCGGCCTCGAACTTCTTGACCTTGCGCACCTCGCCGGCCTGGGCCTCGACGGACATGTTCTTGTGCACGATGCCGAGCCCGCCTTCCTGGGCCATGGCGACCGCCAGCGGCGCCTCGGTGACCGTGTCCATGGCGGCCGAGACCAGCGGGATGTTGAGCGCGATGTTGCGGGTCAGGCGAGTGGCCAGCCGCACGTCGCGCGGCAGCACGTCGGAGCGACCGGGCACCAGCAGGACGTCGTCGAAGGTGAGCGCTTCCTTGGTGATCCGCATCTGATGCCCCTTGCCCGCAGGTTAATCGTACAATTATACCCCACCGCGCGCCGGCCCGACACGGGCGGGCAGCGCCCGGCAACGGGCCGGCGCGGCGCAGCGGGCCCGCCGGCGATCGTTCGCCGGGACGCGAAAGCCACGACCCGGGAGCGCGATTGGCATGCAGCAGGACCTGCTCGAATCCGGCAATCGCAGGATCTACACCGTCCTCGAGCTGAACCGCGAGGTGCGCGCGAGCCTCGAGCGCCGCTTCGCACGGGTGTGGCTCGAGGGCGAGATATCCAACCTCTCGCGGCCGGCCTCCGGGCACCTGTACTTCTCCCTGAAAGACCGCGATGCGCAGGTGCGCTGCGCGTTCTTCCGCGGGGCGCAGCGCGGGCTCGACTTCGACCTCGAGGACGGCCAGCACGTGATCGTGTTCGCGCGGGTCAGCCTGTACGAGGCGCGCGGCGAATACCAGTTGATCGTCGAGCAGGCCGAGGAGATGGGCAGCGGCCTGCTGCGCCGCCAGTTCGAGCAGCTGAAAGCGCGCCTGCACGCCGAGGGCCTGTTCAACGCCGACCTCAAGGTCGTACCGCCCGCGCGCCCTGCGCACCTGGCCGTGGTCACGTCGCCGAGCGGCGCGGCGCTGCGCGACGTGCTCCGGGTCGTGCGCCGCCGCGCGCCCTGGCTGCGGGTGACGGTGGTCCCGAGCCGCGTGCAGGGCGCCGAAGCGGGCGCCGAACTCGCCGCGGCCGTCGCGCACGCCGACGCGCTGGGTTGCGACACGGTGCTGCTGGTACGCGGCGGGGGCTCGCTCGAGGACCTGTGGGCGTTCAACGACGAACGCCTGGCGCGCGCGATCCACGCCTGCCGCACCCCGTTGATCAGCGGTGTGGGCCACGAGATCGACGTCACCATCGCCGACCTCGCGGCCGACCTGCGGGCGCCGACGCCCTCGGCGGCCGCCGAGCTTGCGACCCCCGACGCGGCGGAGCTGGCGCAAGCCGTGCGCGCCCTGCTGGCACGCCTGCAGGGCGCCGAGCGCAACCGCCGCGAACGCCGCAGCGCGCACCTCGACGGGCTGCTGCACCGCTTGCGCAGCCGCCACCCGGTGCAGCGCCTCGAGCAGCACGCGCAGCGGCGCGACGAACTGGAACAGCGCCTGGTGCTCGCCCAGCAACAACGGCTCGCCCGCGACGGGGCCGCGGTGCGCAACGCCAACGTCCGCCTCCAGGCGCAGCACCCGGCGCGGCGCCTGCCGCTGCTGAACGCGCAACTCGCGCAGCTGCGCGAGCGCCTCGGCAACCGGGCGCGGGAAGCGCTCGCACGCGACGAGGCGAGGCTCGGCAGCGCACTTCGCGCCTTGCACGCGGTGAGTCCGCTGGCGACGCTCGCCCGCGGCTACGCGATCGTCACCGCCGGGGACACGGCCGCCCCGCTGACGCGGGCCGCGGACGTCGCACCGGGCGCGCGAGTCGAGGCCCGGCTCGCCGAGGGCGCCCTGCAATGCGTCGTGCAGTCGTGTACATTGCCGCAACCGGGTACCGATGCGCCAGCTGCGCCGAGCGAGCCCGGAGCCAGGGACCAGGACTGACCGCCGGGATCGAGCCGATCATGTTGCCCTCACCCAGTGCCGCCGCGCGATGCGCGGCTATTGCGGCGTTGCTGTTGCACGCGCCCGGCGCCGGCGCGGCGACGCCGGTGGTCGCGGTGCCGCTCGCCCAGTTGCTCGAACCCGTCGACGGCGACGCACCGGCCCGGGTGATCAGCCTCAACGACGGCTGGCTCGAGGCCGAGATCGGCGCGCCGGTGAGCGCGATCCGCAAGCGGGTCGGCGACGCGGTCGCGAGCGGCGAGACGGTGCTGGAGCTCGACTGCCGCAAGTATCGCCGCGCGCAGCAGCTTGCCGAGGCGCAGATCGGTGTGCTTCAAGCCCGGCTGTCGCTCGCCGAGCAGCAGTTGCAACGCGCGCGCGGGCTGCGCCGCAGCCAGTCCATCTCCGAGGAGGTGTTGAACCAGCGCGAATCCGAGGTCTCGACCCTGGAGGCGGAGCTGCGCGCGCAGCGGGTCGCGCTCGCCGTCGCCGGCGACGATGTCGGCCGCTGCGCGATCCGGGCGCCGTTCGCCGGGGTGTTGCTCGAGCGCAGCGCGCAACTCGGCGAGATGGCCGCGCCCGGGAAACGCCTGGCGCGGGTCCTCGACATCTCGGCGGTGGAGCTCTCCGCCAACCTCCCGGTACGCGACGTCGACTCGCTGCGCGACACCGAAGCCGCGCGTTTCAGCTTCAACGGCACGAGCTACCCGGTGCGCGTGCGCGCCGTGCTGCCGGAGATCGACCCGCTTACGGCCACGCAGGACGTGCGCCTGGAGTTCGCCGCGACGCCGCCGCCGCCCGGCGCCAGCGGTCGGCTCGGCTGGCACCTCGCCGCCGGCGTACTGCCCGCGCAATACCTCGTACGGCGCTCGGCGGCCCCCGGCGCTCCCGGCGCGGCGCAGAAACTCGGCGTGCTGGTGGCACGCGAGGGCCGCGCCGTGTTCGTGC
>JBFJWO010000080.1:0-13288 GCA_041623575.1 Gammaproteobacteria bacterium | reverse complement strand
GTCGACCAGATCGCCGAGGTCCTGCGCCAGCTGCGCGAGACGCCCGACTCACGGCGAATGCTGGTGAGCGCCTGGAACGTCGGGCAGATCGACGCCATGGCGCTGCCGCCCTGCCACGCGCTGTTCCAGTTCTACGTCGCCGAGGGGCGGCTGTCGTGCCAGCTCTACCAGCGCAGCGCCGACGTCTTTCTCGGCGTGCCCTTCAATATCGCCTCCTACGCGCTGCTGACCTTGATGGTGGCCCAGGTGTGCGCGCTGGAGCCGGGCGATTTCGTGCACACGCTCGGCGATGCGCACCTCTACAACAACCACCTCGAGCAGGCCGAAGAGCAACTCGCCCGAGCGCCGCGCGCGCTGCCTCGCATGCACCTCAACCCCGAGGTGCGCGACCTGTTCTCGTTTCGCTACGAGGACTTCGAGCTGAGCGGCTACGACCCGCACCCCCACATCGCCGCGCCGGTCGCGGTTTGAGCGCCCTGCGCGCGACGGGCTGAGCGCCGACACCGGTCCATGCTGTCGCTGATCGTGGCCATGGACCGGGCGGGGGCGATCGGCCGCGACAACGCGCTGCCCTGGCACCTGCCGGCCGATCTCGCCTGGTTCCGCCGACACACGCTGGGCAAGCCCGTGCTGATGGGCCGGCGCACGTTCGACTCGATCGGGCGCCCGTTGCCGGGTCGTGCCAACCTGGTGGTCACACGCAACCGGCAGTGGCGCCAACCGGGCTGCGAGGTCTTCCCCGACCTGCCCTCGGCGCTCGCCGCCCACGCGGGCGCGGCCGAGATCATGGTCATCGGCGGCGCTCAGGTCTACGCGGCGGCGCTCGAATCGTGCGAGCGGATGTACGTGACTCACGTCGACGCCGACGTCGGCGGCGACGTGTTCTTCCCGCCGCTGGATCACGACGCATGGCGTGAGACGAGCAGCGAGTCGCGGCGCGCCGACGATCGCAACGCGTTCGACCTGCGCTTCGCGATCTACCAGCGCGCCCGGGGGCCTTGAGCGTTCAGCACGCGACGCGCACCCACTTCGGGGAGGAGCCGTCGATCCTCACGGCGCTCAGCCGATTGCCCCACACGCAACCGCTGTCGAGCGCCAGCAATCCCGGCGTGGCGGGGTGCGGCAGCGCCGACCAGTGGCCGAAGGCGATGCGTTCGCCGGCGCTCGCCCGCCCGGGGACCTCGAACCAGGGCGTCAACCCGGCGGGCTGGCTGCCGGGCGGGCCGGTGTTGGCGAAGTCGAGCGTGCCGTCGGTGCCCACGAACCGCATGCGGGTGAAGGCGTTGATGATGAACCGCGCCCGCTCGTGGCCGCTGAGTTCGGGGTCCCAGCGCCGCGGACGGTCGCCGTACATGTTGCGGATGAGGCTGCCCCAGCGCGGCCCGCGCAGCACGCCTTCGACCTCGCGCGCGAGGGACGCCGCCTCGTCGAGGCTCCGCGACGGATAGATCCCGGCATGCACCAGGGTCGTGCCCAGCGCCGGGTCGCGATGCAGCAGCGGCAGGTGGCGCACCCAGTCGAGCAACTCTTCGCCGTCCGGCGCGTCGACCACCTCGCGCAAGGTATCGCGCGGGTTGGGCCGGCGCACGCCGTGACGTACCGCGAGCAGGTGCAGGTCGTGGTTGCCGAGCACGCAGGTCACCGCCGCCCCCAACGAGCGCACGAAGCGCAGGGTCTCGAGCGACTGCGGGCCGCGGTTGACGAGGTCGCCGACCAGCCACAGACGGTCGCGGGTCGGGTCGAAACGCAGCTTCTCCAGCAGGCGTTGCAGGGGGCCGAGGCAACCCTGGATGTCGCCCACGGCGTAGGTGCTCAAGGCGCGGTGCCTGCGATTCGACCGGGACGACGGTCCGCGGCGGGGCTCAGTGCAGGGTCCGGGGGGTCGTGAGGAGGAACTCGGGGATCGGGGCGTCGAACATCGAGCCGTCGTCGGCCAGCATCTGGTAGGTGCCCGACATGGTA
The DNA here is from genome assembly GCA_041623575.1 of Gammaproteobacteria bacterium. Classification (GTDB taxonomy): domain Bacteria; phylum Pseudomonadota; class Gammaproteobacteria; order JAHELT01; family JAHELT01; genus JAHELT01. The sequence continues at coordinate 11,326 of JBFJWO010000080.1, read as the reverse complement.
CCCATGGGCGTCTCCAGCATGGTGCCGCTGGTGTACTGGAAACCTTCGCCCGGTTTCAGGTGCGGCTGCTCGCCGACCACGCCTTCGCCGCGCACTTCCTGCACCTTGCCGTTGGCGTCGGTGATCACCCAGTGGCGCGAAAGGAGCTTGGCCGGCACCGGACCCTCGTTGCGGATGGTGATGGTATAGGCGAACACGTACCGGTCCTCGTCGGGCAGGGACTCCGACTCGACATAGGTCGTCTCGATATCGATGCGGATGTCGTGGGAAGTCTCGGTCATGCGTGTTCGGCCCGACTGGAAGTCACTATTTTGACGCCTTGTCCGCTGGCGTACAAGCGTGGCGCGACCGCGCGAGCTGCTCGCCGAGCCGCGCGAACTGCTCGTTGGTGAGGGTCTCCGCGCGTGCCCCCGCCTCGACCCCGGCCGCCGCGATCGCGGCCTCGTCGAGCAGCCCGCGCAGGGTGTTGCGCAAGGTCTTGCGCCGGTGGCGGAACGCCCGGGCGACCAGTTCGCCGAAGACCTCCGGCGGGCAGGCGCCGATACCCGGCGCGGGGCGCGGCACCAGTCGCACCACCGCGGATTCGACCGCCGGCGGCGGTACGAAAGCCCCGGGGCCGACCCGCAGCAGCAACTCGACCTCGCAGCAGGCCTGCACCATCACGCTGAGGCGCCCCCGGGCGCCGCTGCCCGGTGCTGCCGCCAGGCGTTCGGCCACTTCGCGCTGCACCATGAAATGCATATCGGCGACCAGCGCGGTGAGCTGGAGCAGGCGAAAGATCAGCTCCGTGGCGACGTTGTAAGGCAGGTTGCCGAATACCCGCAACGCCTGCCCGCCGGCCGCGGCGAGGCCGGAATAGTCAAAGCGCAGGGCATCGCCCGTGTGCAACTCCAGGGTGCCGGGGTAGCTTCGTGCGCTCGCCTGCAGTGCCGCGGCGAGGTCGCGGTCGATCTCGACGGCGTGCAGCGTCAGTCCCCTCTCGAGCAACGGCAGGGTCAACGCGCCGCGGCCGGGCCCGATCTCGACCAGTGTGTCGCCGGCCGCGGGGCGCAGGGCGGCGAGTATACGCTCGATGACCGCGCGGTCGTGCAGGAAGTGCTGGCCGAAACGCTTGCGGGGTCGCGGGCCGGCGGTCACTCAGGCCGACCCGGCGGCGCGCCCGGCCAGCTCGATGGCCAGCGCCAGTGCGCTCAGCAGGCTGCCCGGGTCTGCCCGCCCGGTGCCGGCCAGGTCCAGCGCCGTGCCGTGGTCGACGGAAGTACGGATGATGGGCAGCCCGAGGGTGACGTTCACGGCGTGCCCGAAACCGGCGTGCTTCAGCACCGGCAGGCCCTGGTCGTGGTACATGGCCAGCACCGCATCGCATTCCGCCAGCCGCGCCGGGGTAAAGGCGGTGTCCGCCGGCAAGGGGCCGATCAGGGTGAGGCCCTCGTCGCGCAAGGCCGCCAGCGCCGGGGCGATGATGCGGATCTCCTCGTCGCCGAGGTGGCCGCCCTCGCCGGCGTGCGGGTTGAGTCCGCACACCGCGATGCGCGGCCGCTCGAGGGCGAAACGCCGCACCAGGTCGCGGTGCAGGATGCGCAGCACGCGTTCGAGGACGTCCGCGTCGATGGCCGCCGGGACGTCGCGCAGGGCGAGGTGCGTGGTGGCCAACGCGACGCGCAGCCGCCCGGCCACCAGCAGCATCACCGGGTCGGCACCGGTCAGCGCGGCGAGAAACTCGGTGTGGCCGCTGAACGCCACGCCCGCGTCGTTGATCACCCCCTTGTGCACGGGCGCGGTGACCATCGCCGTGGCCAGCCCTTCCCTGCACGTTTGGGCGGCGATGCGAAGGGTCTGCAGCACGTAGGGCACGTTGCGGGTGTCGAGGCGCCCGGCGTGGACTTCCACCGCGAGCTCCACCGGCAGCACCGCGAGTTCGCCGGGCGTGTGGCGACGGGGCTCGCGAGCCAGGTCGGCCTCTGTCAGGCGCAAGGCCAGCCCGAGCCGTCGCGAGCGCTCCTCGAGCAGTGCCGGGTCGGCCACGCACACCAGCTCGCAGGGCGTCGGCTGCCCGGCGAGCTGCACCGCGAGATCTGGCCCGATGCCGGCCGGTTCGCCGGCCGTCAGCAGCACCCTTGGGGGTGCTGCCGGTTCAGACGGGCTGGAGGAGTTCGACATAGGCTTCGTCGCGCAACCGCCGCAGCCACAACTCCGTTTCGGATTCGACCTTGGTCTTCCACAGTTGTTCGCGGGCGCGCCGGCGCAGGAACTCCTCGGTTTCGTCCGACTCGCGGCGTTCGAGCACCGTCGCGACGTGCCAGCCGAACGATGTGCGAAACGGCTCGCTCAGCTCGCCGGGGCGCAGGCCGGCGATCGCCTCCTCGAACTCGGGCACCATGGCGCCGGGGGCGAACCAGCCGAGATCACCGCCCTTGGCCGCGCTCGCGTGATCTTCGGAGAATTCCCGGGCGAGGTCCTCGAAGGCCTCGCCGTCGAGCGCGCGCTGGCGCAGGGCCACGAGTTGCGCGCGTGCCTCCTCGTCGGTGCGCACGACGTTGGTGCGCAGCAGGATGTGGCGGGCGCGGGTCTCGGCGACGATGTGCCGCTGCTCGCCGCGCACCCCTTCGAGCTTCAGCAGGTGAAAGCCGACGGCGCTGCGGATCGGCTCGCTGATGTCGCCGACGGCGAGAGACTCGACCACGGCCGCGAAGCGGTTCGGCATCTGGGCGAACGTTCGCCACCCCAGGTCGCCGCCTTCGAGCGCCCGCTGGCCCTCGGAGACGCGGGTCGCGAGCGCGGCGAAATCCTCGCCCGCGAGCAGCTGGGCGCGAATCTCGAGAATCCGCTCGCGCGCGGCGTTGATGCGCTCCGGCCCGGAGCCCTCCGCCACGCCGATGAAGATGTGCCGCAACTTGTGCTCGCGCGTGGCCTGGGTCTCCTGGCGCGTCGTCGCGAGGTGCTCGTCGATCTCCTGCTCGGAGATCTCCACGCTCTGCTCGACTTCGCGCCGGCGCACCTGGTTGATCAGCAGGTCGCGCTGCAGGTCGTCGCGAAAGCGCCGGTAGTCGTAGCCCTCGCGCAGCAGGGCCTCGCGAAACGCCGACAGCGACATGCGGTTGTTCTGGGCAATGCGCTGCACGGCGTCGTTGACCTGGGCGCTGGTGACGCTGATGCCGAGCTGGCGCGCGCGCTGCACCTGGGCCTGCAGCAGGATGAGGCGCTCGAGCACCTGCTTGCGCAGCGCGTCGTCCGGTGGCACACGCCGGTTGTTGCGCCGCAGCTCGCGCACCACGTTGCCGAGCTCGGCCTCGAGGTCGCTCGCCAGGATCAACCCGTCGTTGACGATCGCCACGATGTGGTCGAGCACCTGGACCTCGGCCTGCGGCGGCACCCGCGTCGCGGCCGTTTGCTGCGCGCCCGGCGGCTGCTCCGGGCTCTGGGCGCTCACGGCGCCGGCGCCGATAAGGCAGGGCAACAGCAGCAGGTAGCGTGGCGACACGGCGGGAGGATCCGGGGAGTTCAGCGGTAGCCTAGAATAGCACGCTCGAGCAGGGCGTCGGCGCGCTGGCCGATGTCGGTCAGGCCTTTCAGCACCAGCTGCAGGTACAGCCGCTGCTCGATGTCCTCGCCGTCGTCGATCACGCGCTCGCTCGAGACGCCGCGAAACATCCAGCAGCAGTTCTCGTACTCGAAGCCGGCCAGCGCCTCGAGCATCCGGTTGTCGAGGATCGAGTGGTTCCAGCGCCCGACCACGCGCCAGCTCGGGTTCAGCGGCCAGCGAAACGACCAGTCGAGCTGCTGCTGCTCGTCGCGCCGGTAGCGGTAGGCGAAGTTGGTCACGTCGCCGCCGAAGCCGCGATACTGGGTGCCCAGCGAGCCCTTGTCGTTGCGCCGCTCTTGAGGGTTGTATTGCAACGAGGCGTTGAGCGACCAACGCTCGCTGGCCTCCAGCGCCGACTCGGCGATGATGTCCGAACTCGCCCGGGTATCGGGCTCGCCGCCCGGCAGCGTGACCTCGCGATCGCGCAGGTAGAAGATCTGGCCGATCGAGGCGCGCAGCGTCTCGACGCCGCGCGCCGGGTCGAGCACTCGCGTGGTCAGCGCCGCGGACACCTGGTCGGCGTCGCCTACGCGGTCGGCACCGGTGAAGCGGTTGGTTCGAAACAGCTGGTCGAAACCGAAGGTGTACTCGCCGCTGTCGAAGAGCGGGAAATCGTCCTGCTCCTCGAAGGGCGCGTGCAGGTAGAACAGCCGCGGCTCGAGGGTCTGCAAGCGCCCGCCGAGGTCGCGCTCGAAGAACAGCCCCGTGTCCAGCGACAGCAGCGGCACGCTGCGCTCGAGGTCTGCGCGCTCGCCCGGCGTCGGGTTGTCCAGCCGGTAGTGGGTCTGGTGCAACTCCACCGCCGGCTCGAAGAACCACGCCGGGCCCGACGACGGCCAGGCCACGCGCGGGCGCAGGTTCAGCCGTTCGCCGGTCAGGCTGTCTTCGCGCTCGAAACGCACCGCCTCCGCCGTGAACCCGAAGTCGAACGCACCGGCCGCGACGGGGGCGGCGGCGAACGAAAGGCTCGGCAGCCGTTCGTACGGGCGCGAACCGGGCGCGATGTCCTCGTCGAGCGTCTGGTAGTTCTGCACGCGCGCGTTGAACGAGCCGATGGAACCGAACCAGGTGAGGTCGGCCCGCCGCTCGAGGTGGGTGACGCTGGCGATGCTGAGCGAGTTGCCGAGGTCGTCGAAGTAGTCCTCGTCCGAGGCGCTCGCGGTGTTGATAGAGGTGGTCCAGTTGCTGCCCAGGCGCCCCGAGTGGTTGAGGGCGGTGAAGTGGCGGGTGTCGCCGAACACCTCGTCGTCGAGGTACTCGGTATCGAGTTGCCAGCGCCCCTGCCCGGTCAGCAGGCGGCCTTCGGTCCTGACCTGGGTGCCGCGCTTGCTCAGGTGGCGGGCGGTCAACGTCGCGTCCGCCTGCGGGGCGATGTTCCAGTAGAACGGCAGTTCGATCTCGGTGCCGTGGGTGTTGGAGACGCCGATCGCCGGCGCGAGGAAACCCGACTGGCGATCGTTGCCGAGCGGAAAGCGAAACCAGGGCGAATAGAAGATCGGCACCGACTGGAAATAGAGAACGGTGTTGTAGGCGGTGCCCTGGCGGGCTTGGTGGTCGAGGGTCACGCGCCCGGCGTCGAGCCGCCAGGCCTCTTCGCCGGGCGGGCAGGTCGAGAAGGTCGCCTGTTCCAGCACCGTGCGTGAGGGCGACTGCTCGATCCGTTGCGCCTGCCCCTGCAGCCGGTTGCTGTCCTGCAGAAAGCGCGCGTCGGTGAACAGGCCGACGTCGGTGTCCAGCGCGAGTTCGGCGCGCTCGCTGTGCAAGCGGTAGTCCGGGCTGTAGTAGGCGACGTCACCTTCGAGCACCGCGCGCTCGCCGCGCTGCTCGATGCGCATGTAATCGGCGCCGACCACGGTCGAATCGCGCGTCAGCAACGCCTCGCCGCGCACCTCGGTCACCTCGCCGTCGACGCTCGAGAGGTGGCGGGCGCTGAGGCGGGTGCGCCCGTCGGTTTCCTGCGCCACGGCCGGTCGGTCGGGCAGCGGGGGGCACAGTTCGCCCGCCGCCGGCCCCGACAGCAGCAGCGCCACCGACAGTGCGACGGCGCGCACGCGCGATCCCCTCACCGCGCGCCGGCCCCCGGTGGGCGGCGGCCGGGACCCGTCACCGCCCTGGGGCGGGCGCCGCTGCGTGAGATATCGGTCATGAGACGGTCTCTGTGTCCCGGGAGCGGAGTGAGAATATCATCCGGAATCGGCAATCCGATATCTGCTATCCTTCCGCCGCCACTTTCGCCGGACCCTCGAACATGGCCGCCCGCGATCCGATCAAGGATCACTACTTCGAAGCCAACCTCTTTCGTGCCCGCGCCATCACCGCCGGCGCGGTCGGCTTCGCGCTGATCCTGTTGCTGCTGGGGCGGCTCTATTACCTGCAGGAGATCAGCCACCGCCACTACTCCACGTTGTCGACCAACAACCGGGTGCGCCTGATGGCGGTGGCGCCGACCCGCGGGCTCATCTACGACCGCAACGGGGTGCTGCTGGCCGACAACATGCCGACCTACCGTCTCGAGATCACGCCCGAGTCGGTGCCCGACATGGAGGCCACCCTCGAGGCGCTGCGCGACGTGGTGGAGGTCAGCGACGACGACGTGACGCGCTTTCGCCGCGCCCTGCGCCGCAAGCGCCCGTTCGAGGGGGTGGCCCTGCGCACCAATCTCGACGACGCCGACGTGGCCCGGGCGGCTGCCAACCGCCACCGTTTCCCGGGCGTCGACATCGCCGCCCGCCTGGGCCGGGAATACCCGCTCGGCGATCTCACCGCGCACGTGCTCGGGTACGTCGGGCGCATCGACGAGCGCGAACTGCGCGTGCTCGACGCCAACAACTACAGCGGCACCAGCTACGTGGGCAAGACCGGCGTCGAGAAGTACTACGAAGACCGGTTGCACGGCAGCGTCGGCTTCCGCCAGGTGGAGGTCAACGCCGAGGGGCGGGTGCTGCGGGTGCTGGAGGAGACGCCGCCGGTGTCCGGCAACGACCTGTACCTGACTATCGACGCGCGCCTGCAGCAGGTCGCCCGCGACGCGCTCGCCGATTTCAGCGGCGCGGTGGTGGCGCTCGACCCGCGCAACGGCGAGGTGCTGGCGCTGGTCAGTCAGCCTTCCTTCGACCCCAACCTGTTCGCCGAGGGGATCTCGCTCGCCGACTATCGCGACCTCGCCGAGGGCGAGCGCCGCCCGTTGTTCAACCGCGCGCTGTCCGGCCAGTACCCGCCGGGGTCGATCGTCAAGCCGTTCATCGGTCTCGCCGCGCTCGAGGCGGGGGTCCCGGCCGCGCGCCAGCGCATGCTCTGCCGCGGGCACTACCAGCTGCCCAACGACGAGCGCCGCTACCGCGACTGGAAAAAGCAGGGACACGGCCTGGTCGATCTCGGCACCTCCATTTCGCAATCCTGCGACGTGTTTTTCTACGATCTGGCGTTGCGCACCGGGATCGACCGGATCTCGCCGTACCTGGCGCGTTTCGGGTTCGGCGAGTTGACCGGCATCGACAGCGTGGGCGAGGCGACCGGCATTCTGCCGTCCCGGGAATGGAAGCGCCGCGAGCGCTCGCAGCCGTGGTTCCCCGGGGAGACCGTGATCACCGGCATCGGCCAGGGCTACCTGAGCGCGACGCCGTTGCAGCTGGCGCTCGCGACCGCGACGCTGGCCAACGGCGGCAAGCGCTTGCGCCCGAGGTTGCTGGGCGGCGTCGGCGGCCCCGCCGATGGCGAGGCGCGGGTCGAGGCCGTGGACGCGTTCGAGTTCCGCGACCGCGCCCACTGGGACGAGGTGGTGCGCTCCATGCGCGACGTGGTCCACGACCCGCGCGGTACCGCCTACTGGGCGCACCGCAACCTGCGCTACCAGGCCGCCGGCAAGACCGGCACCGCGCAGGTAGTCGGCATCGCCCAGGACGAGGAGTACGACGAGGAAAAGATCGCCCGGCGCCTGCGCGACCACGCGCTGTACGTCTCGTTCGCGCCGCTCGAGGCGCCCCGCATCGCGATCGCGGTGCTGGTGGAGCACGGCGGCAGCGGCGGTTCGGTAGCCGCACCGGTAGCCCGCCAGGTGCTCGACGAGTACCTGCTGCGCGACGAGCGAGTGCGCGCCGGCGCGGGCGCGGGGAGCGGCTGATGACGACACCGCGAGGAGTTCGGCGCGCGTGGCGCTGATGCCGGCCGACAACGGCGCACGGGGCGAGTCGCTGCTGCGCCTGATGGCGCATTTCTTCAGAATCGATCCACCTTTGTTGCTGGCCTTGCTGTTGTTGTGCGCCACCGGGCTGGTAGCGTTGTACAGCGCTTCGGGCCAGAACCTCGATTTCGTGGTGCGCCAGGGCGCACGCATGTCGGTCGCGCTGGGGGTCATGGTGTTGCTCGCGCAGATCCCCGCCTCCAGCCTGCGGCTGTGGGCGCCCTGGGTGTACGTAGGCGGCCTCGGGCTGCTGGTGGCGGTGCTCACGGTCGGCGACGTCGGCAAGGGCGCACAACGCTGGCTGGACCTCGGCGTGGTGCGGTTTCAACCTTCGGAGATCCTCAAGATCGGCTTACCGATGGCGATGGCCTGGTTTCTCAGCGAACGGCCCCTGCCGCCGCGCTTCGGCCGCCTGCTGGTGGCCTGCGGGATGGTCGCGCTGCCCTGCGTGCTGATCGCCCTGCAGCCCGATCTCGGCACCGCGCTGCTGATGGCGGCGACCGGTTTCTTCGCGCTGTTCCTGGCCGGCATGCGCTGGCGTGTGCTGCTCGGACTGGTCGCGGCGGCGGCCGCCTGCACGCCCGTGCTGTGGCACTTCATGCACGACTACCAGCGCCGCCGCGTGTTGACCTTCTTCAACCCCGAGTCCGATCCGCTCGGCGCCGGCTACCACATCATCCAGTCCAAGATCGCCATCGGCAGCGGCGGCACCTACGGCAAGGGCTGGCTCAACGGCACCCAGTCCAACCTCGATTTCCTGCCCGAGCGCTCCACCGACTTCGTGTTCGCCGTGTACGGCGAGGAGTTCGGGTTCCTGGGCGCCGCGCTGCTGCTGATGATGTACCTGTTCGTCGTCCTGCGCGGTCTGGTGATCGCCGTGCAGGCCCAGGAATCGTTCGAGCGTATCCTCGCGGGGAGTCTCAGTTTGACGTTTTTCTTCTACCTGTTCGTCAATATCGGCATGGTCACCGGGCTGCTGCCGGTGGTCGGCGTGCCGTTGCCGCTGATCAGCTACGGCGGCACTTCGATGGTGACGCTGATGGCCGGTTTCGGCATCCTCATGTCCATCAACTCGCACCGCCGGTTGCTGGCCCGATGAGGCGCGCGGCGAACCTGGCGGCGTTGCTGGCCGCGGTGCTGGGCGCACCGGCACACGCCGATTCCTACCTCGCGCGCGCCGAGGTTGCCGCGTTCGTCGGCGACCTGGTCGATCGGCACCGCTTCGACGCCGCCGAGCTGCGCGACCTGTTTCGCGACGTGACGACGCAGCAGCGCGTGCTCGAGGCGATCGCGCGCCCGGCCGAGAGAAAACCCTGGCGCGAGTACCGGCCGATCTTCCTCACCGAGTCGCGCATCGCCGAAGGGGTGACGTTCTGGGGCGAGTACGCGGCGCTGCTCGACTCGATCGCAGCCGACACCGGCGTACCGGCCGAGATCCTGGTGGCCATCGTCGGGGTGGAGACCCGCTACGGGCGTTACCGCGGGCGGTACCCGGCGCTCGACACGCTCGCCACGCTGGCTTTCGACTACCCGCCGCGGGCACGCTTCTTTCGCCGCGAGCTCGAACAGTTCCTGCTGCTGGCGCGGGACGAAGGGCTGGATGCGCGTCGTGTGAAGGGCTCCTACGCGGCCGCGATGGGGATGCCGCAGTTCATCTCCAGCAGCTACCGCGAGTACGCCGTCGACTATGACAAGGACGGGCGGCGCGACCTGTGGGACAGCACCGCGGACGTGCTGGGGAGCGTTGCCAATTACTTCGTGCGCCACGGCTGGCGCGCCGGCGAGCCGGTGAGCGTGCCCGTGCCGGCGCCCGGCGAGGCGCACAAGCCGTTGCTGCGCAAGTCGCTGAAGCCCGCGCTGAGCCGCGAGCAGGTCGCGCCGCTGCTGCCCGAAGGTCTGCCCGCCGAGGCCGGCGAGGGGCCGTTCAGCGTGATCGAACTCGCCGGGCGCGAAGGCGTCGAGGTGTGGCTCGGGTACTACAATTTCTATGTCATCACGCGCTACAACCACAGCCCGCTCTACGCCATGGCCGTCTACCAGCTGAGCGAAGCGATCCGCGAACGGCGCCAGGGGGGCGGAGGGTGAGCGGTGAGCGCGAACGGCTGCTGTTTCCCTACCTGCTGATGCTGCTGCTGGCCGGCTGCGGCAGCTCGCCGTACTACCGCGGCGACGGGCCCGGGATCCCGATCGACGTGAGCAGCATCCCCGCCGTGGTGCCGAAACACGAGCCGCGCAGCCGCTACGGCAACCCCGAGAGCTACGTCATCGAAGGCCGGCGCTACCGGGTGATGGAATCCAGCGAGGGCTACGTCGAGCGCGGGCACGCCTCGTGGTACGGGCGCAAGTTCCACGGCCGGCGCACGTCCAGCGGCGAGCCCTTCAACATGTACGCGATGACCGCCGCGCACAAATCGTTGCCGCTGCCGACTTACGCGCTGGTGACCAACCGGCGCAACGGCAAGCAGGTGGTGGTGAAGATCAACGATCGCGGGCCGTTCATCGACGACCGCCTGATCGACCTGTCCTACGCGGCGGCCGCCAAGCTCGGTATCCTGAACGCCGGTACCGGCGAGGTCGAGGTCCGGGCGCTGTCCGGGGGGCAGCCGGTGCCGGCCGAGGCGCGCGCGCCGGGGCAGGTCGAAGGCAGCGGCGTGTATGTCCAGCTCGGCGCTTTCCAGCAGCGTGCCAACGCCGAACACCTGCGTGCCCGGGTGAGCGGTGCCGATGTGCGTTCGGCGCGCGTGAGCCGTGCTGACGCGGGCAACGGCGCCGTCTACCGCGTGCGGGTCGGGCCGCTCGACAGCGAGCGCGAGGTGGCGATGGTGATCGACAAACTCGAGCGCGCCGGCATCCGGCCCTACCGGCTGGTCGCCGAGTGAGCCGCCGGCCCCTCGATTCCTGCCGGTGCGGACGCTAGAATCGCGCCGCCTCAACCCCCGGACCCTCGATGCGACGACCGATGACATTGAGCGCGTACCCCGCCACCCGGCGCGGTCCCGCCCCGCTCCGCCTGCTGGCGGCCCTGGTACTGGTCTGGTGCCTGGCGCCGGCGCAGGCGCAGAACGCCATTCCCTCGGCGCCGGAGATCCCGGCGCGCGCCTACCTGCTGCTCGACCACGACAGCGGGCGGATCCTGGCCGAGCGCGAGCCGGACCAGCGCATCGCCCCGGCGAGCATCACCAAGATGATGACCTCCTACGTCGTGTACCGGGAACTCGCCAAGGGCGCGTTCACCCTCGACACGCTGGTACCGATCAGCGAGAAAGCCTGGCGCATGCAGGGCTCGCGCATGTTCATCGAGGTGGGCGATCAGGTCAGCGTGCGCGACCTCCTGAGCGGGGTGGTCATCCAGTCCGGCAACGACGCCAGCGTGGCGCTGGCCGAGTTCGTCGCCGGCAGCGAGGACGCCTTCGCGGACTACATGAACATCGTGGCGCGCGAGCTCGGCATGGCCGACACCAACTACCGCAACAGCACCGGCTGGCCGGACGCCGAGCACTACACGACGGCGCGCGACATCGCGACGCTGTCGCGGGCGCTGATTCGCGACTACCCCGAGCAGT
>JBFJWO010000079.1:0-13322 GCA_041623575.1 Gammaproteobacteria bacterium | reverse complement strand
TCGCGCTGGTCGTGGGCGGTGTCGCGCTGATGCTGGCGGTCCGCGGCGTGTTCTTCCACGCCTTTGGTGATCTCCTGGATGTGCGCCTCGTTCAGTGGGAGGCGATCGGGATCGCGGCAGCCGTGTTTGCCGCCTGCGCGGGATACACCTTCGGCATGGCGGGAGTAGAGACCTCGGCCGAGGCCTGGCGCCGGGGCAAGGGGCTCGTGGCGCCGCTCGGGGTCGTTGCGGTCGTACTGGGCTCGATCTATCTCGGCATCACCGGTATCACCGAGGCCGCGGGGATGGGGTCGGTCGCCGTGCTGATCCTGATCATCCTGAGGGGCGAGTTCTCGTTCAACCTCCTGCGCGAAGCCTCGATGCGCACGTTCAAGTCGACCGGCACCATCATCTGGGTGACCTTCGGCGCCACCGCGCTCGCCGGCGCCTACTCCATCGCCGGCGGGCCGACCTACGTCGCCAACCTGATCGTCGGCGCGGACCTGCCGACCATGGGCATCCTGCTGACCATGATGGTGATTTTCCTGTTCCTCGGGGCCTTCATGGACTGGGTCGGGATCGTGCTGCTGGTGATGCCGGTTTTCCTGCCCATCGTGCTCAAGCTGCCGGTGGAGGAAATGGGCCTGATCGGGACGCTTGAACCGCGCCAGGTGGCGGTGTGGTTCGGCATCCTGTTCTGCGTGAACATGCAGGTGAGTTTCCTGTCCCCGCCGTTCGGCCCGGCGGCGTTCTATCTCAAGTCGGTGGCACCGCCGCACATCACCCTGCCGCAGATCTTCGCCGGCTTCCTGCCGTTCATCGGCATCCAGCTGCTGGTCCTGGCGCTGGTGTTGCTGGTGCCGACGCTGACCACCGTTTTCATCTGAATCGGTGCGGGCACGCGCCGCGCGCCCGCCGACCAGCGCCCCGACCACCCGCCCCGGTACGCCGGCGCACAGCGAATAGCCAGCCCCGTAGCGATGGGTTAGGATCGAGCGCTTAAACGAGGTCCAAGCCATGAACGATCAGGACAGACGCGGTACCGTGCTGGTGGGGCTGCCGGGGAAGACGGCGCCGTTCGTGCTACTGAACCCCAGGGACTCGGTGGCGGTGGCAGCCCGGCCGCTGATGGCCGGCGAGAAGGTCGGCGCGGTGTGCATCGCCGAGACCATCTCGCGCGGCCACAAGGTGGCGCTGTCGGACATCGCCGCGGGCGAGCCGATCTACAAGTACGCGCAGGTCATCGGCTACGCCAGCGCGGCGATCGCGGCCGGATCGCACGTGCACACGCACAACGTCGAGTTCCGCAATACCGAGCACGACTACCAGTATTGCGTGGACGCGCGGCCGACGGCGTTCGTCCCCGAGTCGGAGCGGGCGCAGTTCCAGGGCTACGTGCGCGCCAACGGCAAGGTCGGGACGCGGAACTACATCGGCGTGCTGACCAGCGTCAACTGCTCGGCCACGGTGGCACGCCACATCGCTGCGGCGGTGACGCCCGAGATGCTCGCGCCCTACCCCAACGTCGACGGCGTGGTGGCGTTCGTCCACGGCACCGGCTGCGGCATGGCCGACGACGGCGACGGTTTCGCGAACCTGCAGCGCGTGCTGTGGGGCTACGCGCAGCACCCGAACCTCGCCGGCGTGCTGATGGTGGGGCTCGGCTGCGAAGTGAACCAGATCGACGCTTTCGTCGAGGCCCACGGCATCGAGCGCGGCCCCACGTTCCGCACCATGAACATCCAGTCCGCCGGCGGACACCGCAAGACGCTGGCGGCGGGCCTCGCGGCGGTCACGGAGATGCTGGCCAGCGCCAACGAGGCGCGGCGCGAGCCGTGCTCCGCCGAGCACCTGAAACTCGCCCTGCAGTGCGGCGGCTCGGACGCCTGGTCCGGGATCACGGCCAACCCGGCGCTCGGCTACGCGGCCGACCTGCTGGTGCGCCACGGCGGTACCGCCGTGCTCGCCGAGACCCCGGAGGTCTACGGCGCGGAACACCTGCTCACCCGGCGCGCCGCCGACGAGGCCACGGGGCGCAAGCTCGTCGAGCGCATCCTGTGGTGGGAGGACTACGTCGCGCGCAACCACGGCTCGATGGACAACAACCCCTCGCCCGGCAACAAGCAGGGCGGGCTGACCACCATCCTCGAGAAATCCCTCGGCGCGGTGGCCAAGGGCGGCACCACCAATCTCAACGGTGTCTACCGCTATGGCGAACCCATCGACCGGCGCGGGTTCGTGTTCATGGACAGCCCCGGCTACGACCCGGCTTCGATCACCGGCGAGGTGGCGAGCGGCTGCAACGTCGTGTGCTTCACCACCGGGCGCGGTTCGACCTACGGCTGCAAACCGGCGCCGAGCATCAAGATCGCGACCAACAGCGAGATGTACAACCGCATGCGCGAGGACATGGACATCAATGCCGGTCGCATCGTCAGCGACGGCGCGACGCTCGAGGAAGTCGGCCGGGAGATCTTCGACTACGTGCTGGCCATCGCCTCGGGCAAACCGAGCCTGAGCGAGTTGAACGGGCTCGGCGACAACGAGTTCGTGCCCTGGCAGATCGGCGCGACCATGTAGGAGCGGCTTCCCGCCGCCCGCGGCGACGTCAGCCCGACGCCAGCTCCCGAAGCCGTTGCAAGGCGTCGGCGGCGAGGCGGCGGGTGAGGTCGCCGGCACCCGTCTCGCGCGCCAGCGCCGCGGCCTGCCCCGACCACAACGGAGAAAAATCGCTGGCACCGGCGCTTTCCGCTTTCGCCCTGAGCGGCGCGAGCGCGTTGCCGGCACCGGGGAAGGCCGGCGCCAGGTCCGACAGCGGCCCGACTTCGCGCATGACCCTGTTCATCAGGCCGCGCGCCGGTCGGCCGCTGAAGACGTTGGTCAGCGCCGTCCGGTCGTCGCGCGCGGCGCGCAACGCCGCCCGGTGCAGCGGGCCGATGGTCGATTCGGGGGTCAACAGGTAAGCGGTGCCGACCTGCACGCCCGCCGCCCCCAGCGCCAGCGCCGCGGCGACGCCACGCCCGTCGGCGATACCACCCGCCGCGATCACCGGGACCGATACCGCGTCGACCACCTGCGGGACCAGCGCGAAGGTACCCACCTGCGTCGACAGGTCCTCGTCGAGGAACATCCCCCGGTGGCCGCCGGCCTCGTAACCCTGCGCGACGATGGCATCGCAGCCGCGCTCCTCCAGCCAGCGTGCCTCGGCCACCGTCGTCGCCGAACTCAGCACGCGGCACCCCGCGGCCCTGACCCGTTCCAGCAGAGCGCCCGCCGGCAGGCCGAAATGAAAGCTGACGACGCACGGGCGCAGTTCCTCGACCAGCGCGCACAGGCGCTCGTCGAACGGCGCGCGCACAGCGGCCGGCGTCGCCGCAGACGGGTCGAGGCCGAGTTCGCGGTAGTAGTCCGCCAGGCGCGCCTTCCAGGCCGCGTCGCGCTCCGGCGCGGGTACAGGCGGCGCGTGGCAGAAGAAATTCACGTTGAAGGCCCGTGCGGTGCGCTGGCGGATGACCCCGATCTCGGCGCGCACCCGCTCGGCATCGAGCATGGCGCAGGGCAGCGACCCCAGCCCGCCGGCCTCGCTGACCGCCACCGCCATCGCCGACCCGTTCGCGCCCGCCATCGGTGCCTGCACGATCGGCACCTCCAGGCCCAGCAGTTCCAGCAGCCGCCGGCTGGGCTCGGGCAGCCCCGCCGTCTCGTTGGTGGGTTCGTTCATCCGGTTACCCCGTCGCGGTGAGGAGGCGGTGAGATCGCCCGGCCTGCGCGATTCCCCGTGCCCCGGGATGGATGGGCGTATGCGCCGGCCGAGTTCCTGGACATCACCGTCCCCCCCGACGGTCGCCGTCAGTCGGTGAAGCGGACCTGCCCGGAGGCGAGCAGGTCCTCGATGTAGTCGGGAACCCCGAGACCGCCGGCGACGCGCCGGTCGAGATCGGCCTCGGCGGCCTCGATCTCGCCCAGCGCCGCGGCGACCTCGGGCGCGCGCGCCGACTCGACGACCACCACGCCGTCGCGATCGCCGATCACGATGTCGCCCGTGGCCACCTGCCGCCCGCCCAGGTGGACCGGCAACCCGACCCGGCCCGGGCCGTTGCGCGCCGGCGAATTGGGGCTCAGCCCGGCGCAGAACACCGCCAGGCCCACTTTGACGATGCCGGCGTAGTCGCGGACCAGCCCGTCGGTGACGAAGGCCGCGACACCGCGGTTGCGCGCCATCCCCAGTACCGCGTCGCCCACCACGGCGGCGGTGTGGAACGCGTCGGTAGCCGCCACCAGCACGTCGCCGGGCTCGGCGAACGCCAGCGCGGCGAGCACCGCGAGGTTGTCGTCGGGCCCGCAATCGCAGGTCAGGGCGACGCCGCAGAAATTCACCGGCAGCCCGCTGTGCGGATCGAGCGCACGGATCTCGCGGCCCAGCGCGCCGCGGCCGCCGAGCGCGTCGATCACGAACCCGGTCGGCGCGCCGCGAAAGCGCCCGACGAGGTCGCCGGCGGGCCGGGCCGAGGGGCGGCGAACGATGAGTTTCGGCGGGTCTTCGATCATCTCGACTGCCTCAGTGTGGGCCGGACCAGTGCACGTGTGCATCCTCGCGCGTGAAACGTTCCGCCAGCAACTCGACGCCGAGCCCGGCGCCGGGCGGCGGTGAGACCCGCCCGCCGGCGACCGCCGGCAGCGCGTCCACCAGCTCGGTGTACCAGCCGGTGTAGAACGCCCGCACGCTTTCCTGGATCAGCGCGTTGGGCGCGTGCACCGACAGATGCGTGGAGGCCGTGTAAACGACCGGCCCGGTGCAATCGTGCGGCGCGATGGGCAGCTGGTGCGCCTCGGCCATCGCGGCGATGGCCCGCGCTTCGCTCATGCCGCCGACCCAGCCGATGTCGAGCATGACCACGTCGACCGCGCCGCTGCGCATGAGGTCGGCGAACCTCGCGCGCCCGGCCAGCGTTTCGCTCGCCGTCACCCGCGCGCCGGTCTGGGCCTTGTACGACGCCAGCGCGTCGAAGCCGGTCATCTGGATCGGGTCCTCGATCCAGTACACATCGTAGGGCTGAACGGCGCGGGCGATCTCGACCGCCGCGGGCAGACTCCACAGCGAGTGGCACTCCAGCATGATCGCCATGCGCTCGCCCACCGCCTCGCGAATCCGGCGGAACGGTTCCAGTCCCTCGCGCAGCTCGCCCGGCGTGATCGAGTTGCCCTGCGAGCGTTCCGCGTAGCGGTCGAACGGCCAGATCTTCATCGCCGAGATCCCGTCGTCGAGCAGGCTGACGGCAAGCTCGTCGGCGCGCTGCAGGAATGCCTCGAGGTCTTCGTACGGTCCCTGCGCGAGCGCGTCGAGCCCCCAGTTGGCGGAGCGTTGCCCGCCGGTGCCACGCACGTACGCGTAGCCGGCGCAGGTGTTGTAGGTTTCGATCGACTCGCGGGCGCGCCCGCCGAGCAACTGCCACAACGGCTCCCCCGTGCGCTTGCCCCACAGGTCCCACAGGGCGATGTCCAGCGCCGAGTTGCCCCGCACCTCCGCGCCGGCGGCCTGGTAGCCGACGTAGGGTCGAAGCCGGTAGCGCAGCGGCTCGATGTTCGCCGCGTCTTCGCCGAGCAGCAGCGGCGCGGCGCTCTCGTGCAGGTAGGCCTCCACGGCGCGCGCGCCCCCGAACGTCTCGCCGAGACCGGCCAGCCCGTCCGCGGTGTGCACCCGCACCCACAACACGTTCGGGAACTCGTCCAGGCGCAGGGTCTCGAGCGCGGTGATGGTGCGCGCGGCGCCGGATTGATTTCGGCCGCCGTCGGTGTAGGCTTGCTGCTCAGTCGTTTCGGAAGTCATCGGGCGCGGTCATGCTGAGCCGGGAACAGTTCGCACACTACCACGAGCAGGGTTACCTCGTCCTTCCCGGGCGGGTGCCCGACGAACGCGTCGCCGGACTGCGCAAGGTGCTCGCGGCTTTGATCGAGCGCGCCCGCGGCGTCACCGGCAATGACGACGTGTTCGACCTCGAGGACAGCCATACCCCGGACGATCCGCGGGTGCGGCGCATCAAGCTGCCGCACCGCGTGCACCCCGCGTTCGACGAGTTGCTGCGCAGCGACTGGATACTGGAGCCGGTGCGCGACCTGTTCGGCCCTTCGCTGCGGCTGCACACCAGCAAGCTGAACCTGAAGAGCGCCGGCTACGGCGCGGCCGTGGAATGGCACCAGGACTGGGCCTTCTACCCGCACACCAACCAGGACGTGCTGGCGGTCGGCGTCATGCTGGACGACGTCGGCCCCGACAACGGCCCGTTGCTGGTGTTGCCCGGCTCGCACCGCGGGCCCGTCTACGACCATCACAACGGCGAGCATTTCAGCGGCGCGATCTCGCGCGCTCGCACCGGGCTGGACACCTCGGGCGCGGTGCCGTTGCTCGGGGCGGCGGGTTCGATTTCCCTGCACCACGCCCGCCTGGTTCACGGCTCCGACCTCAACCGCTCCGCGCACGACCGCGCGCTGCTGCTCTACGAGATCACGGCCGCCGACGCCTGGCCGCTGCAGGGCAGCTACAGCAAGCTCGATTCCCTGGAGGAGTACGACGCCCGGTTGCTGTGCGGCGAGCCGACCCTGACACCGCGCCTGGAAGACGTGCCGGTCCGCATCCCCCTGCCGCGCCCGCCCGATCCGAGTTCCATCTACCAGGCCCAGAAGACCCAGCACGACCGGGCGTTCGGCGAGTTCCGCGGCTGAGGCCGCGCGCTATTTCCTGCCGGCGCCCGACAGGCCTTCGATGATGCCGAGCAGGCGGGCCTCGCGCTCGCGCGCGGCGCTCAATTCGCCTTCGAGCTCGTCGATACGGCGCTGCAGCGCGGCGATCTCGCCGGCGCCCTCGACACGCTGCCCGGGCTCGGGCGGCGATGCGACATCCGTGGCGGGCTTTCCCGCCGGCGACGGATGCCAGCCGCCGACCGAAACCGTCAAACGGTCGTTACGACCGCTCGTCTCGACCCCGATCTCGACCAGCTCGGTACTCTCCACGCCGGGGCTGCCGTCCGGCAATGTCGCGCCGCGCAACCGCCCCGCCGCCACGTATTGCGCCACCGTTTCCTCGGCGACCCCGAGCTGGGCCGCCGCCTCGCCGAAGGTCAGTACCGTCATCTCAACTCTCCGCCAGCAGCAATGAGACAAGTATAGAGGGCGCGGCGCGTGGTGCCACCCGGGCGCAGTGACAGCAGACAAAGACCACGCTCGTACCGCACAATACGCCAATGTCACACTATCCGGTTCTCTCCGCCCTGCTCGTCGCCGGCGCGCTGCTCGCCGTCTCCCCCGGCGCGGCGCGCGCCGATGAAGTCACCACCGGGCTGCTGAAGAGCGAGGAAGGTTTCGTCGGCGACGAACTCGGTGCCGAGATCACCGACCTGGACCTGCTCGACGACGGGCCGATGCGCCTGAAGCTCACCCTGCCCGCGCTCGCCATCGACCCCGAGCGCGTGGAAGTCATCGACGGCGACGGGCGACCGCTGCGCCAGGTGCGCAAGGCGAAGATCGAGGCCGACTACGACAACGACCGGGTCGGCGTGGTGCTCTACCTCAACCGCAACCCCAACGTGGAATTTCGCGTGCGCCTGCACGGCGAGCCGCGCGAGGACGTCGAACCCAAGCGCGAGTGATCAGCGGGCACCGCCCGAGCGCGGTCTGGGCCGTTGCGCTTCCTTCAGCCAGCCGAGCCCCAGGCGATCGAGCAGCGTGACCCCGCGAAAGCGCATCAGGGCGACGATCGCGGCGAGGGTGAAAAAGTGCACCTCCGGGAAGGCCACCGCCATCTCGCCCACCTGCTTGTGCACGAACAGACCGAGGCACACGCAGGCGACCACCAGCGTCCACGCGAGCCGGATCAGCGCGGTGCGCAGGCCGCTCTCGTCGGCGACCGTGTAGAAGCGATCGACCAGCCCGGTCAGGATCACGATCGGCAGCAGCACCACGAGGTCGGCGGCATCGTAGTCGCGCATGTCCAGGACCGAGACCGCCAGCGCCATGCTGAGCGCCACGATGGTGAACACTATTCCCAGGCGCAGGACCTTGACGACTTTCGGCGGCAGCATCGAGCGCCCCGCGATACCGATCGCGCCGACCACCAGGACCAGCACCAGGGTCGGTACCCAGTCGGCGTACACCAGCGCCATGGCGATCAGGCTCGGCGTGAACGTCCCGTAGGTGCGCACGCCCACCAGCCGCGTGGCCAGCGCCGTGATCAGCGCGCCGAACGGCAGCAGCAGCAGCAACGCCAGCATCTCGCGCACCGCCGGGGGCAGGCGCAGGAGATCGAACACGTCCAGCCAGTGCTCCCGGGCCCCGGGACCGATGCCCGGCAGGGGCGTTTCGCGGTGCAACTCGAAAGTGGCCCGCGCCTCGATACCGGGCTCGCCCTGCAGTATCGATTCGCCTTCACGGCGCAGCGGCAGGTAGCTCGCGGGCAGCGCCCCCGCGTAGCCGCGCACGACGTCGTACGCGAGCCAGCGGCCGTCGACCAGGACCTCCGCCCAGTAGTGCGGCGTCGCGGGGCCCGGATCGCGCAACACCAGCCCGGTCACGATGCGCGCGGGACGCGCCAGCACGCGGTTGGCGTCGACGAAAAGACGGGTCTTGCCGAGCGCCGTACCCCGACCCTCGTGCAACACGTCGGGCGGCTGCTCCGCACCGCCCGCATCCAGCGCCACGGCGACGAGAACGAACTGGAACAGTTCATCCAGCGCAGGTTCCAGGGATTCGCCGCCGAACGCTTCGTCGAGGCGTTCGCGGGTCAAGGCGAACGCGGGCGTGGTCAACTGCTCGCGCCGGTCCGCGCTGAGCGTCACTTTGGCGCGCGGTGGCGAACGCTCGCTGGCGCTGACGTGCACCACGAACTCAGCGCTGACCGCCAGCCGGCCGGGCAAGGTGCTCAGCAGCTCGATCTCGCGCATCCTGCCCGGGGCGACGCGCCGGCGCTGGCGCATGCCCAGGTGGCGCAGGCTCTGCGATACCACGCGGGCCGACGGCGTATCCCAGGGCGGCGAGATACTTAGGACGCGCGCGGGCGCCTCCGCCTCGCCGCCGATCGAGACCTCGACGCGCCACAGTGCGTCGCCGTGCGGCACCGCGGAGGGCCGCGGCAACGTGACCCGCAGCGTCAGCGCTAGCACTCCCAATGCGACCAGCAGTGCCGCGGCCCACAACACCGGCGCCCGCGCGACCCGCGCACGCACGCCCGGCACGATCGTGCTCACGATGCCTCGCGCTGCCCGGACGTTCCCTGCAGCACGCCTCCCTCCCTTTGTTCGCCAGGGCGCGAGTGTCGCACACCGCACTGGCTGGCGCCCACCGCGCCGGCGTTTGCCCGATATGTGGCCCGGCGCCGGCGAACAGCGTCCAGAGAACGACCGACCGGGAAGCGCAACCGCTCACCCCGGCACCAACTGCCACCGGAGTCCACCATGAAGGTAAAAGTGATCATCGCCCTGCTCAGCGTGCTGGTCGGCGCGGCGCTGGGTTTCCCCGCCGGGATGAACGTCGAGCGCGGGGCACCCGTGCTGAGCAACCCGTTCGCCGAACGCAGCGAACGTGAAAAGCTGATGGGGCGGCTGAACGAGCAGACCGAGAAGGCCCTCAACGCGACCCGCGACGGCGCCCGCAAGGCGCTGGACACCACCCGGGAGAAGTTACACGAGGCGACCCGCCCGAGCGGCGGCGAGTAGGACGGGCGCGAGCGACGCGGGCCGGGCAGCTACCCTATCGCGCGGCCCCGGGGCGCCGATCCGTGCCGATCGGGCGCGGCGACGACCGCTGCCCCGGTGCCGACAGTCGCGGCCGGGGCGACTCGGCGCGCGGCCCCGGCTTTTCGCCGAGGGTCGAGCACGGGCGGCCGGGACGGTGGGAACTCCCGGCGGCCACCCCTGCGCGTGGGCCGACGCCGGCGCGACCAGCCAGGCGGGCGCGCACCCACAGGCCGGCGCCGAGAGTGATCAACAGCAGCACCGGTGCGCCGACGAAACCGTAGAACGGCGCCGGGGTGTCGCCCAGCAACGGGAAAAAGATGGCCATACCGGCCAGCAGGCAGGCGCCGGCGACGGCGGCGTGCAGAAAACGGGATTCGTTCGACATGGCGGACCTCCGGACAACGATGCGATGCCTGCCAGACTAGGTCTCCGGCCGGTCGCCGACAAACGGAAACCCGGCCCGGTTCGCATGAATGCCAGTCATCCGAACGCGCGGCGGGCCGGTGAGCGAAAACGGGCGCGGTGACGCCGCAGCGCAATAACGGGGTCAGTCCCGGACCACGCTTGGACGTTCCAGCGCCCGGCCGCGAGCGTCGAAGACGTGGACCGCGGCGTCGGGCGCACCGACGCTCACCTGCTGGCCGCTGCGCGCGCGGCTGGTGCCCTGCGAACTGACGACGACGCCGCTGCCGTCGTTTAGGGTCAGGTAGAGGTAGCTGACGTCGCCGAGGTACTCCACCACGTCGACCCGGCCCCGCAGCGCCAGCGCCGGCCGATCACCCCCCACGCGCAGGTGCTCCGGGCGCACGCCGAGCGTGACCTGCTCGCCGTCGCGCACCGCGCCCGGCACGCAGCCGAGCGCGAACGCCGGCTGGCCGTCGACGGCGAGCGTCAGGCTGTCGGGGCCCGCGGCCTCGACCCTGGCCTGCACCGTGTTCATTTTCGGCGAGCCGATGAAACCCGCGACGAACAGGTTGCGCGGCGAGTTGTAGAGTTCGAGCGGCGTGCCGACCTGCTCGACCCGGCCCTCGTTCAACACCACGATCCGGTCGGCGAGCGTCATGGCCTCGACCTGGTCGTGGGTGACGTAGACGATGGTCGAGCCGAGTTCCCGGTGCAGCTTGGCGATCTCGATGCGGGTCTGCACGCGCAAGGCCGCATCGAGGTTCGACAGCGGCTCGTCGAACAGGAACACCTTCGGGTCGCGCACGATGGCCCGCCCGATCGCCACGCGCTGGCGCTGACCGCCGGACAACTGCGCCGGGCGGCGGTCCAGCAGTTCCTCGAGCTGCAGGATCTTCGCCGCGTTGCGCACCCGCCGCTCGACCTCCCGGCGATCGCGCACCGTGATCCTGAGGCCGAAAGCCATGTTCTTGTAGACGCTCATGTGCGGGTACAGCGCGTAGGATTGAAACACCATCGCGATACCGCGCTCGCGCGGGCTGAGGTCGTTGACCAGCGCGTCGGCGATGTACAACTCGCCGGCGCTGATCTCCTCGAGCCCGGCGATCAGGCGCAGCAGGGTCGACTTGCCGCACCCGGACGGCCCGACGAAGACCACGAATTCGCCGTCGTCGATGGCGATGTCGACGCCGTGGATGACCTGCGTGTCGCCGAAAGCCTTGCTGACCTGCTTCAACTCGATGCTTGACATGGGTGTGTCTCGCCCGGGCGCCGCTACTTGACCGCGCCGGCGGTGATGCCGCGGATCAACTGCCGCGACAACACGAGGTAGATGGCCAGCGCGGGAATGATGGCGAGCGTCAGCGACGCCAGCACCGAGTTCCAGTCGGTGACGTACTGGCCGATGAACTGCTGCACGCCGAGCGTGACCGTGCGCGTGTCCTCGCCCGGAGCGAGGATCAACGGGAACCACAGGTCGTTCCACACCGGCACCATGGTGAACACGCCGACCGTGGCGATGGCCGGGCGGGTGAGGGGCAGGATCACGCGCCAGAAGATCTCGTACTCGCTGACGCCGTCGCAGCGGGCGGCTTCCTTGAGATCGCGCGGGATCTGCTGCATGAACTCACTGAGAATGAAGATCGTCAGCGGCAGGCTCTGCGCGGTGTAGACGAGCACCAGCGCCGTCAACGTGTTGATCAGCCCGAGGTCGACGATCAGTTGCAGGATGCTGACGCTGCCAAGACGTATCGGCACCATGATGCCGATCGCGAGATACAGCGCGAGCAACACACGCCCGCGAAAACGGTACTCGCTGAGCGCCCAGGCCGCCATCGCGCCGATCAGCAGCACGATCGCGAGCGTGACCACGGTCACGATCACGCTGTTCAGGAAGTACACGTCGAAATTGGAGCGCGAAAGGACCTTCTCGAAACCGACCAGGCTGAAGGTATCGGCGGCGGGCAACGCCATCGGGTCGCGAAAAATCGCCCGGCGCGACTTGAACGAATTAATGACGATCAGAAAGATCGGCCACAGCGCGATCAGGGTGTAGAGCAGCAGGATCGCGTGCACGCCGGCGGCGTGGATCGCCTTGCGCGGCCTGATCAAGGGCGGACGCTCACAGCGCGTAACGCTGCAGGCGGCGCTGAATGACGAACAGGTAGAACAGCACCCCGAGCAGGATCACGAGAAACATCAGGGTCGCTACCGTCGCGCCGAGCGTCGGGCTGCCGAGTTGTAACTGGAATCCGAAAAAGGTCCGGTAGAACAGCGTACCCATGATGTCGGTGGAGAAATTGGGCCCGGCAAGCGCGCCCTTGACCGCGTAGATCAGGTCGAAGGCGTTGAAGTTCGCGACGAAGGTGAGGATCGACACCATGGCGAGCGTGGGCAGGATCAGCGGGAACTTGATGAACCAGAAGATGCGCCAGTGGCCGGCACCATCGATCACGGCCGCTTCCACCAGGTCGTCGGGGATGTTGAGCAACGCGGCGTAGATCAGCATCATCGGGATGCCGACGAACTGCCAAACGGAAATCAGCGACAGCGTGAGCAGCGCGCTGGACTCCTCGCCCAGCCAGGGCCTGAACAGGTGCACCAGCCCGAGCGCGTCCAGCAGCGTCTCGCTGACACCCCACAGCGGGCTCAGGATCAGCTGCCAGACGAACCCGATGATCACCACCGACAACATCGTCGGCATGAACAGCAGCGTGCGATACGTATTGCGCGCGCGCAGGCGCGGCAGGCTCAGCAGCGCCGCCAGCAGCAACCCGATCGGATTCTGCACCAGCATGTGCACGACGAAGAACAACAGGTTGTTGCCGAGCGCGTTCCAGAACTTTGCCGACCAGTCCGGGTCGCCGATCAGGGTGCGGTAGTTGTCGAGCCCGGCGAACGACACCGCGCCGGTCGCGTCCGCGGTGAAGAAGCTCAGGCGGATCGAATCCGCCAGCGGGTAGATCATGAACAGCGTGTAGATCAGCGTCGCCGGGGCGAGAAACACCACGACGTGCAACGGAAAACGGCGACGCCTTCGGGCAGCGTTCACGGTGAGCGATACGGCGGTGCGGAAGAACGCGCGGGGGCGCCCAACGGCGCCCCCGCGCAGCCGCTTGCGCCTATTGCTGCGGCGCGTACCACTTGGCGAGGCCGGCTTGCGCCTTCGCGGCTGCCTCGGCTGGCGTCATGGTGCCGTTCAACACCTGGGCGCTC
>JBFJWO010000078.1:0-13348 GCA_041623575.1 Gammaproteobacteria bacterium | reverse complement strand
GTGACGGTGCGCGACAACGGCATCGGCATGACCCGTGACGAGGTGGTGGCGAACATCGGCACCATTGCCCGTTCCGGCACCCGCCAGTTCCTCGATGCGCTGAGCGGCGACCAGGCCCGTGACGCGAACCTGATCGGCCAGTTCGGGGTCGGCTTCTACTCCTCGTTCATCGTCGCCGACAAGGTGACGCTGTACTCGCGCCGGGCCGGCGACCCGCCCGAGTCGGGCGTGCGCTGGGAGTCCGAAGGCAGCGGCAGTTTCGAGGTCGAGACCTGCGCGCGCGAAGCTCATGGCACCGAGGTGGTGCTGCACTTGCGCGAGGACGCCAGGGAGTTCGCCGACGAGTGGCGCCTGCGCGGCGTGATCAAGAAATTCTCCGATCACATCACCTTCCCGGTGCGCATGCCCAAGCCCGCCGAAGGCGAGGAGGCGGCGAGCGGCGAGCGCGAGACGGTCAACTCGGCCTCGGCGTTGTGGGCCAGGCCGAAATCGGCGATCGGGGACGACGAGTACAAGGCTTTCTACAAGCACCTCAGCCACGACTTCGAGGACCCGCTGGCCTGGACCCACAACCGGGTCGAGGGCAAGCTCGAATACACCTCGTTGCTGTACATCCCGGCGCGGGCCCCGTTCGACCTGTGGGACCGCGATCACATGCACGGCGTCAAGCTCTACGTGCAGCGCGTGTTCGTCATGGACGACGCGAGCCAGCTGATGCCGCGCTACCTGCGCTTCGTGCGCGGGCTGATCGATTCCAACGACCTGCCGCTCAACGTCTCGCGCGAGATCCTGCAGAGCAACCGCGTCATCGACAGCATCCGCGCCGGCTCGGTCAAGAAAGTGCTGGGCCTGCTGGAGGACATGGCCGCCGGCGAGGCGGAGAAATACGCCGGCTTCTGGCAGCAGTTCGGCAACGTGCTGAAGGAAGGCATCGCCGAGGACACGCCCAACCGCGAGGCCATCGCCCGGTTGCTGCGCTTCGCCTCGACCCACGGCGACTCGCCGGAGCAGACGGTCAGCCTCGCCGACTATGTCTCGCGCATGGGCGAGAAGCAGGAGGTGATCTACTACATCACCGCCGAGACCTTCAACGCGGCGCGCAACAGCCCGCACCTCGAGCGGCTGCGGGCCGCCGGGGTGGAGGTGTTGCTGATGTATGACCGGGTCGACGACTGGATGATGTCGTTTTTGCACGAATACGACGAAAAACGTCTGGTTTCCGTCGCCAAGGGCGAGTTCGAGCTGGACGCGCCCGAAGAGGAGCAGGCCACCCCCGAGGCGGCCGACGCCGAGCCCGGCGAGCTGCCCGAACGCATCAAGAAGGCGCTGGGCGACAAGGTGGAGGAGGTGCGCGTCTCGCGGCGGCTGACGACGTCGCCCGCCTGCCTGGTGTTCAAGGAGCACGAAATGGCATTGCATATGCAAGCGCTTCTGAAGCAGGCCGGTCACGAGGTGCCGGCCAGTCGCCCGACACTGGAGATCAACCCGCGCCACCCGTTGCTGCAGCGCATGGGCGCGGAGGGCGACGCCGAGCGGTTCGGCGAGTGGGCCAGCATCCTGCTCGACCAGGCGGTGCTCGCCGAGGGCGGACAACTGGACGACCCGGCCGGCTTCGTGAGGCGGTTGAACGACGTGATGCTGGCGCTTGGCGATCGCGCCTGACGGGCCCGATCGGCCACCACGAGGAAGGCAGACTTGCAAGAGACGAAGGTCATCCTGCTGGCAGAGGACAACCCGGATCACGCGGAACTGCTCAAGCACAGTTTCAAGAACCACCGCGTCCCCAACCGCATCTACCACGTGATGGACGGCGAGGAAGCGCTGGACTACCTGTTCCGGCGCGGCAAGTATGCCGACGCCTCGCTGAGCCCGCGCCCGCACCTGATCCTGCTGGACCTGAAGATGCCGAAGGTCAACGGCATCGAGGTGCTGCAGAGCATCCGCAACGCGCCCGAGTACATCGACGTGCCGGTGGTGATGCTGTCGTCGTCGGACTCCGAACCCGAGGTCGAGCAGGCCTACGGACTGCACGTCAACAGCTACCTGGTGAAGCCGCTGGACTTCGCCCAGTTCGCCGAACTCATGGACGACGTCGGCTATTACTGGCTGAACTGGAACTACCGCCCGCGCTTCTGAGCCCGTGCCGGGCCCCCGGGCGTGGGGCGCCGCCCCCTTGAATAAGCGCCCGGCCCCAAGTACAGTTGCGCGCTGGCGCCGGCCAGCCCCGCCGGGCCGGGCGAATACACCAACCGAGTGCATCTATGAAACCGACGATTGCGTTTGCCGCGTTGCTGGCCGTGGCATCAGCGTCCGGCGTACAGGCCGCCGGCGACCCGCAGGCCGGCAAGTACAAGGCTCAGACCTGCATGGGCTGTCACGGCTCGCCGAACTACTACAACGTCTATCCGTCCTACCGGGTGCCGAAGCTCGGCGGGCAACACGCGGAGTACATCGTCGCCGCGCTGCAGGCCTACGCCGGGCAGCAGCGCTCGCACAACACCATGCACGCCAACGCCGAGTCGTTGAGCGAGCAGGACATGGCGGACATAGCCGCCTACTTCTCCACAGCCGAGTGACGGAGGCCGCGATGACCCTGACCCGAAGCCTGCTCCTGAGCCTTGCGCTCGGCGCGTTCGCGGCGCCCGCCTGGGCCGGTGGCGACCGGCCGAAGGCAAAGCCAAATCCGCGCCCTGCGCCGCTTGCCACGGCGCGGACGGCAACAGCCAGATCGCAGCCAATCCGAAGCTCGCCGGGCAGCACGCCTCCTACATCCTGCGTGCGCTCAAGGACTACAAGTCCGGTGCCCGCAAGAACCCGATCATGGCCGGTTTCGCCGCCGCGCTCTCCGAGCAGGACATGGAAGACCTGGCCGCGTACTTCTCCGCACAGGAAGGGCTTTACACGCCGTCGCTCGACTGAGGGCGGGGCCCGCTCAGTGGGGCCCGCCGCGCTCATCTAGCGGGAAGATCTTCTCCGGCAACTGCAGGTGGTAGCCGCGTTCGCGCAGGTTGCCCAGCACGTCTGCGGGTTTCTCTCGCGCCAGCTTCGCGTCCGGCGTCAACTCCAACTCGAGGACGAACGAAAGCCTCCCGAGCAGCGTCCGCAACCCTTCGGGCAGGTGCGAGACGTCGTCGCGCCGGTCGAGGTAGACGTAGGTGTCCGGTTTGGCGAGGCTTTTGTACACGAAACATTGCATGGCGGGAACTTCGGGCGCGGCGGTTTGTCATTGCAAACTGTTCATGATCTACTTTAGCACGCTCACGCCGGCCCCCTGGCGCCGGCCCCACGCAGGATAACCCCGCATGCACGCCACCCTTCCGCGCCTGGTCCAGTCGGATTTTCCGGCCATCGCCCGCCGCGCCGTCGAGGTGCTGCAGGTCAACATCGGCTACCTGTGCAACCAGGCATGCCTGCATTGCCACGTCAACGCCTCGCCGTACCGCACGGAGATGATGGACCACGCGACGGCCCGGGAGGTGGTCGCGTTCATGCGCGAGAGCGGTGTGCGCACGCTCGACGTCACCGGCGGGGCGCCGGAATTGAACAGCCAGTTCCGCTACCTGGTCGACTCGGCGACCGCCGCCGGTGTGCACGTCATCGACCGCTGCAATCTCACCGTGCTGGAGGAACCCGGCCAGCACGACCTCGCCCGCTACCTCGCCGCGCAGCGCGTGCACGTGATCGCCTCGCTGCCGTGCTACCTGGAGGAGAACGTCGACGGGCAGCGCGGCGACGGGGTCTTCAAGGCGAGCGTGCGGGGGTTGCGCAAGCTCAACGCGCTCGGCTACGGCAGGGAAGGCAGCGGCCTGCTGCTGGATCTCGTGTACAACCCGCAGGGGCCACACCTGCCGCCACCTCAGCAGGCGCTGGAAGCCGACTACAAGAAGCAGCTCGGCGAGCGCTTCCAGGTTTCGTTCAACAACCTGCTGACGCTGACCAACCTGCCCATCAAGCGCTTCGGCAGCACGCTGATCTCGCGCGGGCAGTTCGACAGCTACATGGACCTGCTCAAGGGTGCCCACCAGGACGCCAACCTCGAGAGCGTCATGTGCCGGGCGCTGATCAGCGTCGACTACCAGGGCTACGTCTACGACTGCGACTTCAACCAGATGCTCGGCATCCCGCTCGGCGGGCGGCGCCGGCACCTGCGCGAGTTGCGGGCCGAGGCGCTCGACGGCGGCGCCATCGCGGTCGCCGATCACTGCTACGGCTGCACCGCCGGGCAGGGCTCGAGCTGCGGCGGGGCGCTGACCTGAGCCGAGCGCTTTTCGCCCCGGGCTCGCGCATCAGCGTCATCGTTCCCGCGCTGAACGAGGCGGGGGGAATCGAGGCCACGCTCGGCGCACTGCAGCCGTTGCGGCACGCCGGTCACGAGGTCGTGGTGGTCGACGGCGGCAGCCACGACGACACCGCGCAACGCGCCGCCCCCTTGTGCGAGCGCGTGCTTGCCAGCGAGCCCGGCCGGGCCCGCCAGCTCAACGCCGGGGCGGCACTCGCCGCCGGCGACGTCTTGTGGTTCCTGCACGCCGATACGGTGGCCAGCCCGGCGGCCGTCGATGCGTTGCTGAGCGCCTTGCCCCTGGGCCGCCGGTGCTGGGGCCGGTTCGACGTGCGCCTGAGCGGGTCGGCCCCGGTCCTGAAGGTGATCGCCTGGGCAATGAACTGGCGCTCGCGGTTGACGGGGATCGCCACCGGCGACCAGGGCCTGTTCGTCACCCGCGCCTGCTTCGAGGCCGCCGGGCGCTTCCCCGACCAGCCGTTGATGGAGGACGTCGTCCTGTCGCGGCGACTCAAGCGGTTGTCGCGCCCGCTGTGTCTCACGCCGGCCCTGAGCACCTCGAGCCGGCGTTGGGAAGCGCACGGCATCGCCCGCACGGTGCTGCTCATGTGGGCGATCCGCGCGGCGTTCTTCCTCGGCGCCAGCCCCGAGCGACTGGCCGGGTGGTACCGGCGCTCGGGGTGAGCGGCGCGCCGCAGATCTGTGTGTTCGCGCGCGAACCGCTGGCCGGGCGCGTCAAGACGCGCCTGATCCCCGCGTTGGGCGCCGAAGGCGCGTGTCGTTTGCACGCGGCGCTGGTCGAACACACCCTGGCCACGGCCACCGGCGCCGGAATGCCGGTGCAGCTGTGGCTGGCGGGCGACCCGCGGGCGGCGCAGGTGCGCCAGTGGGCGGAGCGTTTCGCGCTCACCGTGCACGCCCAGCGCGGCGCGGGCCTCGGCGAGCGCATGTGGTTCGCCGCACGCCGGCAACTGCGCCGCCGGCGCGCGGTGCTGTTGATCGGCACGGATTGCCCGGCGCTCGATCGCGCGACGCTGCTGCGCGCGCGTGACGCGCTGGGTCGCCGGGACGCCGTGATCGTCCCCGCCCACGACGGCGGCTACGTGCTGCTCGGGCTGAGGGCGTTCGCGCCGGGGGCGTTCGAGCGCGTCCCCTGGGGGACGCGCGGCGTGCTGCGGGTCACCCGCACGCGCCTGCGTCGGGCGGGTCTGCGCTGGCGCGAGCTCCCCTGGCGACACGACATCGACCGTCCGGGCGATCTCGCCCACCTGCCCGGGCACCTACTCCTCGAGCGCCTGGCGTAGCCGCGCCAGTTGCCGGCGCTGCTGCTTGTCCGGGCGCCGCCCACGGTCCAGGCCAGTGCCCTCGCGGCGGGCGTTCGCGCGGGCTTCGCGCGCCGCCACGCTCGCCGGCGTCTCGCTGTAGAGCGTCGCTGCCTCGACGGCCGGGCCGCGTCGCTCGGCCAGTGCCTGCACGGTTACCACCAGCGTCTCGTCGCCGCGTTGCACGCGTAGCGCGTCGCCCACGCGGATCGCTTTTGCCGGCTTCGCCCGCTGCTCGTTGAGGTGCACCCTGCCGCCGCTGACCGCGGTGGCCGCCAGCGTGCGGGTCTTGAACAGGCGGGCGGCCCACAGCCATTTGTCGAGCCGTTGCGTTTCCATGGTGCGCGCTACTGTAGCGCGTTCGCGGGCGCGGCGGAGGGCCGGGAGCGCGACCCGCGGCGGGTTGGCCCGATCTCTGCACTGTCATCGTGCGACGCGAGGGTGTCTTAATAACTCGTTGATAAACAGTAGATAAATAATGTCTGGCGTAGTCAATGCACCACGACGGTGCATACCTTGCACAAACAGGAGGCAAGATGGAGGCGTTGCAGTCCGGTACTGACGTATTGTTCATTCTGATCGGGGCGGTGATGGTGCTGGCCATGCACGCGGGCTTCGCTTTCCTGGAAGTCGGCACGGTGCGGAGCAAGAACCAGGTCAACGCCCTGGTCAAGATCATTTGCGATTTCTCCGTCTCGACCATCGCCTACTTCTTTATCGGTTACGCGGTGGCCTATGGCGTGAGCTTCTATTCCGATGCGGCCGCGCTCACCGAGCGCAGCGGCTACGAGCTGGTGAAGTTCTTCTTCCTGCTGACCTTCGCGGCCGCGATTCCCGCGATCATCTCCGGCGGTATCGCCGAGCGGGCGCGGTTCAACCCGCAGCTGCTCGCGAGCTTCATCCTGGTGGCGCTGGTCTACCCGTTCTTCGAAGGCATCACGTGGAACGGCAACCTCGGTATCCAGGACTGGCTGGAAGCTTCGTTCGGGGCGGCTTTCCACGATTTCGCGGGTTCGGTGGTGGTGCACGCGGTCGGCGGTTGGGCGGCGCTGGGCGCGGTCCTGTGCCTCGGATCGCGCGCCGGGCGCTACGGCAAGAACGGGGAGATGTTCGCCCATCCGCCCTCGAGTATCCCGTTCCTCGCGCTCGGGGCCTGGGTGCTGACCGTGGGTTGGTTCGGCTTCAACGTGATGTCCGCGCAGACCGTCGGGGCGGTGAGCGGGCTGGTCGCGGTCAACTCGCTGATGGCGATGGTCGGCGGCGTGCTGTCGGCGCTGGTGGTGGGCCGCAACGACCCGGGCTTCGTGCACAATGGACCGCTGGCCGGCCTGGTCGCGGTGTGTGCCGGCTCCGACCTCATGCACCCGTTGGGCGCGCTGGTCACCGGGCTGGTGGCGGGCGCGCTGTTCGTGTGGACTTTCACGCTGACCCAGAACCGGTGGCGCATCGACGACGTGCTGGGCGTGTGGCCGTTGCACGGATTGTGCGGGGTGTGGGGCGGCCTTGCTGCCGGGATCTTCGGTACCGCGGCCCTCGGCGGTCTGGGCGGCGTGAGCTTCGTCTCGCAGGTGATCGGCACGGCGCTCGGCGTGGTCGTGGCGCTGGCCGGCGGCCTGGCGGTCTACGGTGCGCTCAAGCTCACCTCGGGCATCCGCCTGAGCGAGGAAGAGGAGTACCAGGGTGCCGACCTCAGCATTCACAAGATTTCGGCCTCGCCGAAATACGATCGCTAGCGCCACAGTGACGGCCACCACGGCGATGGTATCTTTTACAGCGAATTCATCGACTTACGTCGTCGAATTCGCCGCTCCCGTGCGAGCGGGCGAGAGCGGGTCGCGTCCGTGGGGGACGTGACCCGGCCAGACGACGCCCGGCGATGGCGCCGGGCACCACGATGTTACGGTTGACGACAGCCAGGGGAACGCAATGAAACGCATCACCGCCATTATCAAGCCTTACAAGCTCGACGACGTGCGCGAGGCCTTGTCCGCGAACGGTATCGCCGGGATGACGGTCTCGGAGGTCAAGGGCTTCGGGCGCCAGAAAGGGCACACGGAGCTCTACCGCGGCGCCGAGTACGTCATCGATTTCCTGCCCAAGATCAAGCTCGAGGTGGCGGTGGCCGACGAGGCGGTCGACGCCTGCATCGAGGCGATCTCGGGTGCGGCACGCACGGGCAAGATCGGCGACGGCAAGATCTTCGTCGAGGACGTTTCGCGGGTGATCCGCATCCGTACCGGCGAGGAGGGCGACGCCGCCTTGTAAGGGGCCCGCCACACGGCCGGGATCCCCGGTGGCGCAATCAATCGCGAGTCCGGCAGTTGGAATGCGGCCGGTTCGGCCGTATTATTGCGCTCACTGCGCGCGCGCGCCCAATACTTCCGTCCATCGCCGGCACAGAAAACTCTATGCGTAACGACACCGCCTGATGACGACCCACCCGGTTAGTGGGGTCACGGCACACGAGCCTCGATCCATACCGCGCAGCGAACACTGCGTTTCCCGCAAGAACATCAGCGTCAACGCCCTCAAGGTGCTGAACCGGTTGCACGACGCCGGGCACCGCGCGTTGCTGGTGGGAGGCGGCGTGCGCGACCTGTTGCTGGGCGGTCGACCGAAAGACTTCGACGTGGCCACCGACGCCACGCCCGAGGAGGTGAGGGCGCTGTTCCGCAACTGCCGGCTGATCGGGCGCCGATTCCGCCTGGCGCACGTGCACTTCGGGCGCGAGGTGATCGAGGTCGCGACCTTTCGCGGCGATCACGACGACGGCGGAGACGGGCGCGTCAAGGACGACGGGCGCATCGTGCGCGACAACGTATTCGGCACGCTGGAGCAGGATGCGCAGCGTCGCGATTTCACGGTCAACGCGCTGTACTACGACATTGCCGACTTCTCCGTGATCGACTACTGCAACGGGCTCGAGGACCTGCGGGCCGGGGTCATGCGCATGATCGGCGACCCCGTGACGCGCTACCGGGAGGACCCGGTGCGCATGCTGCGCGCCGTGCGCTTCGCCGCCAAGCTCGACTTCCGCATCGACCCGGTGTGTGCCGAGCCGATCCGCGAACTGGGCTACCTGCTGGAGGACACGCCCTCGGCGCGGCTGTTCGAGGAGGTGCTGAAGCTGTTCCAGTCCGGGCACGGCGTGCGCTCGCTCGAGTTGCTGCGCGAGTACGACCTGTTGCAGTACCTGCTGCCGCTGACCGACTCGGCCTTCAACCGCGACCCCGGCGCCGAGCAGCTGGTGCGCCAGGCGCTGGCCAACACCGACGCCCGCATCGCCGAGGACAAGCCCGTGACGCCGGCGTTCCTGTACGCCGCGTTCCTCTGGCCCAGCGTGGCGGCGCGGGCCGATGACCTGCGCTCGAAAGGCGAGCCGGTGGCTGCCGCCATGCAGCAGGCCAGCAGCGAGTTGATGCCGGCACAGCTGGAAGCCACCGCGTTGCCGCGCCGGTTCTCCATCCCGATGCGCGAGATCTGGGCGCTGCAGGACCAGCTGGTATCGCTCACCGGCAAGCGCGCGTTGCGCCTGCTCGGCCACCCGCGATTCCGCGCCGCCTACGACTTCCTGTGCCTGCGCGCGCAAGCCGGCGAAAAGCTGCAGGCTCAGGCTCGCTGGTGGACCGAGGTCCAGGAACAGAACCCCGATCAACAGGCGAAGATGGCCAGTGCCAAAGCCGATGGCCGGGCCAACGGCAAACGCGGCGGGCGCAACCGCCGTCGCCGTCGCCGCCGCACCAGCGTGGAGCCCGCGGCCGACCTGACGTGAGCGTCGAGGCGTACGTCGGGTTGGGCAGCAACCTCGAGCAGCCTCGCGACCAGGTGCGCCGTGCGCTCAGCGAACTCGCCGACCTGGCGCTGCTCGAGCCGCGCGCCTCGCCCCTGTACGGCAGCAAGGCAATCGGTCCTGGCCGGCAACCCGACTACGTGAACGCCGTTGCCGGCTTGCGCGTCGATCTTTCCGCCCACGCGTTGCTCGACGCCCTGCAGCGCCTGGAGTCGGCCCACCGGCGCCGCCGAGAGGTGGTCTGGGGTGCGCGTACCCTGGACCTGGACCTGCTGCTCTACGGTGAGGAGGTCATCGACGACGAGCGCCTGCAGGTGCCGCACCCGCGCCTGGCCGAGCGGGCGTTCGTGCTGTACCCGCTGCGCGACCTGGCCCCCGACCTGCGGGTGCCGGGCAGGGGAGCGGTGCGGGAACTGGCCGCCGCCTGCGAGCCCGGCGGGATCTGGCTGCTCGGCGATGACTGAGCGCGAGAGCGCACCGGCCGGCTGGCGCTACATTGCCGTCGAGGGACCGATCGGGGTCGGCAAGACGACGCTCGCCCAGCGCCTGGCGCAGACCTACGGCGCCCAGCCGATCCTCGAAGGTGCCGCCGAGAACCCCTTTCTCGAGAAGTTCTACGCCAATCCCACGCAGGCGGCGCTGGCGACGCAGCTGTTCTTCCTGCTACAGCGCACCCAGCAGTTGCAGCAACTGCAGCAGGACGACCTGTTCCGCCCGCTGCGCGTGGCCGACTACCTGCTGGCCAAGGACCGACTGTTTGCCGCGGTGACGCTGGATCGCAACGAGCTGGCGCTCTACGAGCAGGTCTACGAGCACCTCAGTATCGACGTACCGCCGCCGGACCTGGTCATCTACCTGCAGGCGCCCGTCAGCGTGCTGCACGAACGCATCGGGCGTCGCGGACAGCCCTACGAGCGCAACATCGGCCGCGACTACCTGCAGCGCGTGGTCGACGCCTATACGGAGTTCTTTCACCGCTACGACGAGACCGCGTTGCTGATCGTGAACAGCGCCTCGCTCGACTTCGCCGTCAACGAGGGCGACTACGGGCAACTGCTCGAGCACATCTCGCGGCTGCGCGGCGGGCGCCAGTATTTCAACCCGTTACCGCTCTCGGAACGTCCTCACCAGGTCTGAGCGGCGACCCGCGGCGGCCACCGTGCCGGGCGGTCAAACGAGGGTAAATTTATTGTTGCATCGCAACATTAATGGCGTTACCTTTGCTGCCCGGAGCCTCGGCCCTGGCCGGGCCAGGGGCCGGAAAGTTAGTCATAACGAACTGAAAACAAATAACTATTTCGGTAGCTGGGGTGATGAGTAGTCAATCCGAATCGCGCAAGCTGACGGTGCGAGACCTGCGCCAGATGAAGTCGCGGGGCGAGAAACTCGCCTGCCTGACCGCCTACGATGCGGCCTTCGCGCGGGTGCTGGACGAGGCCGGCATCGAGATCGTGCTGGTCGGCGACTCGGTCGGCATGGTGGTGCAGGGACTCGCCACCACCGTGCCGGTGAGCATGGACGAGATGATCTACCATGCCCGCCTGGTGGCACGCGGACTGAAGCGCGCGCTGCTCATGGTCGATATGCCGTTCATGAGCTATGCCAGCCACGACGATGCGATGCGCAACGCCACCCGCCTGATGAAAGAAGCCGGCGCCGAGATGATCAAGCTCGAGTGGGGCGCGGCGCAACTGGAGACCGTCCAGCAGCTCACCCGGTGCGGCATTCCGGTGTGCGCTCACCTCGGTCTGCAGCCGCAATCGGTGCACAAGCTCGGCGGCTACCGCGTGCAGGGCCGCGACCAGGAAACGGCCAGCGCGATGCTGAGCGACGCGCGGCTGCTGGCGGCCGCCGGCGCCGACGTACTGCTGTTGGAGTGCGTGCCGCGGGACCTGGCGCGGCGTATCACCGAGCGCGTCGACATACCCGTCATCGGCATCGGCGCGGGTGCGGACTGCGACGGCCAGATCCTGGTACTCTACGACATTCTCGACATCGCTCCGGGCAAGCGGACCCGGTTCTCCAAGAACTTCATCGCCGAGGGCGGCAGCATTGCCGGGGCGGTGAAGGCGTTCCGCGAGCAGGTCAAGGAGGGGACCTTTCCGGGCGCCGAGCACGCCTTCGACTGACCATGTTGATCGCACGAGACATCGCCTCGGCTAGGGGCATCCTGGGGGGGTGGCGCTC
The DNA here is from genome assembly GCA_041623575.1 of Gammaproteobacteria bacterium. Taxonomy (GTDB): domain Bacteria; phylum Pseudomonadota; class Gammaproteobacteria; order JAHELT01; family JAHELT01; genus JAHELT01. The sequence goes on along the minus strand of JBFJWO010000078.1, from coordinate 1,770 downwards.
GGCCGGCGAGAGCGTCGCGGTGGTGCCCACCATGGGCAACCTGCACGAGGGTCACCTGGCGCTGATGGACATCGCGGCGCAGTCCGCGCACCGCGTGGTCGCCACCATCTTCGTCAACGCCATGCAGTTCGACCGCGCCGACGAGGTGGCGAGCTACCCGCGAACCTTCAAGGAGGACTGCGAGAAGCTCATCGCGCGCGGCGTCGACCTGCTGTTCTGTCCCGATCACAAGGTCATCTATCCGCACGGCACCGAGCACCAGACACGGGTCGAACTGCCGGGTTTGACCGAGATCCTGTGCGGCGCGCACCGGCCCGGGCATTTCACCGGCGTCACCACGGTGGTCACGAAGCTGTTCAACATCCTGCAGCCCGACGTCGCGGTCTTCGGTGAGAAGGACTACCAGCAGCTGCAGATCATCCGCCGGGTGGTCGAGGACCTGAACCAGCCCGTCAGCATCATTGCCGGCGCTACGGTGCGCGAGGTGGACGGGCTCGCGATGAGTTCGCGCAACAGCTACCTGTCGAGCGACGAACGCCGGCGTGCACCGTTGCTGCACCGCGCGCTGCGCACCGTCGCCGCTCGCCTGCTCGCCGGTGAGCGGGCCTTCGCGCAGCTGGAGCGTGCCGCGATGCTGAGCCTGCGCAGCAACGGCTTCGAGCCCGAATACGTTCAGGTGCTCGCCGCCGACCTCGGCAGCCCCACCCACAGCCAGCTTTCCGACCTCGTCGTGCTCGGTGCGGCGTGGCTCGGCAAGGCGCGCCTGATCGACAACCTGCCGCTGCGCAAGGTGGTGGAAGAAGGGGCGCGCCTGGCCGCGCGCTGAGCGCGAGCCGCCGCACTGGCGAGGTGCGCGCGCGCTCAGGCGCGCAGGAAATCGGCGGCGATGCGGTTGAACAGGCGCGGGTTGTCGGCGTGGGGCCAGTGGCCGGAGTCGTTGATGATCTTGACCTTCGCCGCCGGGAACAACGCCGCCGTCGGCTCGCGGTGCGCGGAGGTGATGTAGTCCGAGCGCCCGCCCTTGATGAACAGCGTCGGGCCCGCGTAGGGGTCACCCGCCGGGGCTGCCGCGAGCCGCTGGTAGTCCTGCGCGATCGCGGCGAGGTTCAGTTGCCACGCGTAGCCGTCGCCGTCGCGTTTCAGGTTGGTGAGGATGAACTGGCGCACGCCGGCGTCGCCGATGGCCGGCGCGAGCGCCGCGTCGACGGATTGCCGCGTGCGGTGCGCACTGAGGTCGATGGCCTGCATGGCCTCGAGGATCGCGTCGTGGTGGCGAACGTAGGCGACCGGGGCGATGTCCACGACGACCAGTTTCGCGATGCGCTCGGGGTGGCTCAACGCGAGTTGCATGGCGACCTTGCCGCCCATCGAGTGCCCCAGCACGCTGGCTCGTTCGAGGTCGAGGCGCTCGATCAGCTCGAGCACGTCGCCGGCCATTTCCGGGTAGCCCATGGTGGGCGCGTGCGGCGAGGCCCCGTGATTGCGCAGGTCCGCGCACACGACCCGGTGGCTCGTCGCCAGTTCCACCGCCTGGCTGTGCCAGTTCTTGGCCGAGCCGAACAACCCGTGTAGAACGACCAACGCCGGGCCGGTTTCGCCGTACACGCGGTGATTGAGCGCGACCGTCAAGCCGGGCGCACCGGTTCGCCGGGCCGCTGGCGCGTGCCCCAGTGCTCGTCCTGCCAGTAGGGGGCGTTGGAGGCGGGCAGCGGGTCCTTGCCGAGGATGAGATCGGCGGCTTTCTCGCCGCTCATGATGGTCGGCGCGTTC
>JBFJWO010000077.1:0-13419 GCA_041623575.1 Gammaproteobacteria bacterium | reverse complement strand
CGCCTCGTCGAGCGTGCGCAGGTAGGCCGTGCACAGGCTTGCCGGGTCGGCGGGCGCCAGGGTGCGCGACGGGACGGGCGCGCAGCCCGCGAGCAGCACCTGCAGCAACAGCAGCAGCGCGCAGCCGCCGCCCGTGGCTCCGAGGGCAGTCTCGGCGCGGTCGCGGTGTCGGGCGGCGAAACGGGGCATCGGCCCCTTGGACCCTCGTTCGTCCCGCGGGTTCGGGACTCAGTCGGGTTGCTGCGCCTGCCACTCGGCGGGGGTGAACGCCTTGATGGACAGGGCGTGGATCGAGCCGTTGGCCAGTTGCTCGGAGAATATCCGGTACACCATCTGGTGTTTCCTGACCGGGCTCAGCCCCTCGAAGGCGCCGCTGATCACCACCGCCTCGAACTTGCTGCCGTCGCCGCTGACGGTGGCGCTGGCCTCGGGGATGGCTTCCTCGATCATTTTCGCGAATACCGGCATGTCCATGGGTGCTCACCTGGGGTCGGGGCGCGCCCGGCCTTGGGGGCGCCGGGTGTGCAAAGGGCACAATGATAAGCCACGCGCGGGGCAAGCCCAACGTCGAGCGGCTACTCGGGGGGCGCCTTGATCTCCACCTGGTCGACGCCGACGAAGTCCTCGAGCACCGGCATCAGTCGCAGCACGGCCTGTTGGGTGGCCGGGGCGTAGAGGCGCTCGCGGTCGATGCCTTCGGTCCACCCGAACAACGAGGCGCACAGTTGCTCGGCAGTGTTGCAGTGCAGTTGCAGGTCGTGCAGCAGCCGGGCGTACTCGCTGCGGGTGGGCTGCACCCCCAGTTCCACGAACAGGTCGCCGAGACCGTCCATCAGCGCCTGGGCCGCGGGGCCGAGGCCGAAATCGACGGGTCGATAGTGGGTGCGCCCGAGCGAGGCCGCGCTCACCCAGACCCGGAAGCTCGCTTTCTGCAGCGAGTGATAGAGCGTGTCCTCGGAGATCAGGAACAGCAGCAGGTTGGCGGGGTTGGCCTGGAAGCGGGCATCCCGGTAGGACCAGCAGGCGCTGCGGATGAACTGGTAGAGGCGGATGTGCTCGCGGAAGTCCGCTGCCTGCAACTGGTCGACGATGACGATGCTGCGGCTGCCCTCGCTCAGCGCGCAGACGTCGCTCATGACCCGGTCGAACGCATCGATAGGCGGTTCCTCCCGCCCGTCCTCGTCTCGCGAGGGTGGCGGCAGCACCAGCGGCAGCGGGTCGTGCGCCTGGGTGAAGTCGTGATAGAGCACGTGCTCGTAGTCGAGCGCGTGTGCCAGCGCGTTGGCGAAAGCGGTCTTGTGCCGGCCCGGGTCGCCGCTCACGGTGAGCGCGCGCAGGACGTCCGGGCGGTAGCCCAGCAGGCAGCGCAGCGGGTAGTCGTAGGCCTCGTTCGACTCGAAACCGTGCTCGGCCATTTTCTCGCGCAGCGAGGCCACGTGCCGTTCCTCAGTCCCGGCCTGCGTCGGCGGCCCGGGACTCGGCGGCGGGCCCGAGCAGGACCGCGATCCAGCGTGACTCCTCGCGGCTGGCGAGCGCGATCTTCACGGTGATGGTCAAGGGTACCGAGAGCAGCATCCCGACCGGGCCCAGCACCCAGCCCCAGAACACCAGCGAGAGGAACACCACCAGCGTCGACAACCCGAGCCCCTTGCCCATGAAGCGGGGCTCGAGCGCGTTGCCGACCACCAGGTTGACGACCAGGTAGAGCAGCCCCACGAGCAGCGTCGCGCCGACGCCCAGTTGCACCAGCGCCAGCATCAGCGCCGGCACGGCGGCGATGATCGAGCCGATGTTGGGTACGAAGTTCAGCAGGAACGCGAGCACCCCCCACAGCAGCGGGTAGTCGACGCCGATCAGCCACAGGCCGAACGCGATCACCGTACCGGTCAGGAGGCTCGCGCCGGCCTTGATGGCCATGTAGCGCTGGACGTTGTCGATGAAGTGCCCCAGTTCCTCCAGCGAGTGATCCGGGTCGTCCAGCGCTGCGCGAATCTTGTCCGGCAGGCCCGCCGCTTCCAGCAGGATGAAGATCACGGTCAGCAGGATCAGGAAGGTGTTGGCCAGCACGCCGCCGAACCCCGAGAGCGTGCGCGCCGCGAGCCCCATGGCCGCCCCGGGGTCGAAGTACTCGACCAGGCTGCGGGTATCGAGCCCGGTGCTCGAGAACCACTGCAGCAGGCCGCTGAACTCCTCCTTGAGTCGCGTCTGGTATTCCGGCAGCGCCTGGGTGAAGTCGCGGATGGAATTGCCCACCAGCGCGCCGAGCATCGCGCCGGCGATGAACAGCAGCGCGATTACCAGCAGCAGCGCCACCGGTGTGGGCACCCTGTGGCGCTGCAGCCAGAACAGGGCCGGTGCGCTGACGATGGCGATGAACGCCGACAGCAGGAAAGGCACCAGGATCGCCTCGGCCGCGCGCAGCCCGGCGACCACGATCACGAACGCGGCGATGATCAGCATGACCTGCGCAGCACCCGTGCCCGGCAAGCGGTTCATCGCGGGGCGGCCTTCACGCGGCGTCGAGCGGCAGCAGCTGGTCGAGTCGCTCGACGTGCAGGTCGGCGTGCCCGCGCCACTCGCCCGAGCCCGCGTAGTCGACGTAGACGGTCGCGGCCCCGGCGGCCCGCCCGGCCTCGAGGTCGAAGAGGTAGTCGCCGAGCATCACCACGTCGTCCCCCGGCGCGCCCCACAGGCGCATGAGGTGCAGCAGCGCGTCCGGTTGCGGTTTCGGCGCCCCGGCCGCACGGTCCATGATCCAGGCTTGCGGAAAGAAGCCGTCGAGCCCGGTGGCCGCCAGCGTCGCTTGCGCGCACTCGAACTTGTTGCGTGTGACGATGCCGAGGCGAACGCCGCGCCGGCTGAGCGTCTCGAGCAGTTCGGCGACGCCCGGCATCGCGCGCGCGCCGCGCGCCAGGCCGAGTTCGATGGCGTCGAGCCGTTCCCACAGCGGCGCCGCCTCGTCGGCCGGCATCCCGGCCAGGGCCTCGAGAATCGGCACGCCGGGAGCGAGGCCGAGCTCGGCACGGATGGCTTCGAAATCGTGCACCGCCACGGTCAGGGTGCCGTCCATGTCGAAGATCCAGTGGCGGCGCGCGAGGATGTCGCGCCGCACGGCGGCGGGGCTCAATGCCTGCCTCGCGAATGCCGGGCGCGGCGCGCGCTCACGGTGGCCTGGAAGCGGTGGTCGGCGATGTCCATGTGGCGCTATTCTACCGGCGCTGCGCCACCGAGTCGCGCGCCGGACCCGAGGAGGAAGCCAACCGATGCCCGACCCCGAACAGCGCGTGCGCCAGGTGCTCGCCGAGCTGCCGGTGTCCGCCGAAGTCATCGACTGCGATCCCGACAAGGCCGACACGGCCGTTTTCTGCGAGCACTACGGCTACGCGCCCGAGGACTCCGCGAACACCATCCTGGTCGCCGCCAAGACCGGCGAGCGGCAAGTGGTTGCCTGCGTGCTGCTGGCGGACTCGCGCCTCGACGTCAATCACGTCGTGCGAAAACGCCTCGCCGCGCGGCGTGTCTCGTTCGCCAATGCCGAGGAGACCCGCGAGCTCACCGGGATGGAACTCGGCGGCGTCACGCCTTTCGCGTTGCCGCCCGGCATGGCGATCTGGGTGGACGCGCGCGTGTTGACCCGCCCGCGGATCGTGTTGGGGGCCGGTTCGCGCAGCGCCAAGGTGGTGGTGGCACCCGCGGTGTTCGATCATCTCGACGGCGTCGAGGTGATCGAGGGCCTGGCGCAGCCGGCCTGAGGCCGGTCTCAGTGCTCGCGCGGGTTCAGGTGCGCGAACCAGCGCTTCTCCCAGACCTTGAACACGCCGACGATGAGGAAGGTCAGGGCCAGGTAGAACAGCCCGGCGGTGATGAAGGCATCGAAGGGCACGAAGTGGCGCGAGTTGACGATGCGCGCGGCGCCGAACAGATCGATGATGGTGATGACGCCCGCCACCGCGCTGCCGTGCAGCATGAAGATCACCTCGTTGCCGTAGGCGGGCAGGGCGCGGCGAAACGCGCTCGGCAGGATGATGCGCCGGTAGATCACCGAGCGTGACATGCCGCAGGCGCGACCCGCCTCCACCTCGCCGAACGGTGTCTGCTGGATAGCGCCACGCAGGATCTCGGCGGTATAGCCCGCGGTGTTCAGCGAGAAGGACAGCAGCGCGCACCAGTAGGCTTCCTTCAACACCGGCCAGAGAAAGCTCTCGCGCACGCTGTCGAACTGCGCCAGCCCGAAATAGATGACGTACATCTGCACCAGCAACGGGGTGCCGCGCATCACATAGATATACGCTTTCGGCAGGAACTGCACGGCCGGGTTGGGTGAGGCGGCAAGAATGGCCAGGGGCACGGCCAACAGTAGTCCGGCCACCAGCGCCAGCGCGACCAGTTGCACCGTTACCCACAGGCCCTGCACGTAGAGCGGCAGGTTGGCGACGATGACTTCGAGATCCAAATCTCTCTCCCGCGTCAGGCGTTTCTGACGCCGACGCTGTAGCGCCGGTTGAGCCAGCGGATACCGACATCGGACACGGCGGTGATCACCAGGTAGAGCACCGCGACGGCCAGGTAGAAGGTGAACGGCTTGCGCACCGCTCCGCCGGCGGACGCGGCGCGATACACCATGTCCTCCAGGCCGATGACCGACACCAGCGCGGTCGTCTTGGCCAGTACCAGCCAGTTGTTCCCGAAGCCCGGCAGGGCATGGCGCACGCTGGCAGGAAAGGTGATCCGGAAGAACACCTGGGCGCGCGACATGCCGAAGGCGTGGCCGGCCTCGATCTCGCCGCGCGGTACCGCCATGATTCCGCCGCGGAAGGTCTCGCCCATGTAGGCGCCGAAGATGAAGCCGATGGTGAACACGCCGGCGGTGAACGCGCTGATCTCGATGTATTCCCAGCCGAGCTTGACCGGCCAGTCGTGAGCTTCGCTGAGATCGAGCAACCAGACACCGAAATCGTTGACCATCACCTGGCCGCCGAAGAAGATGATGAACATCAGCACGATATCGGGGATGCCGCGGATCACCGTGGTATAGACGTTCGCCACCGTGCGCGCGGCGCGCGAGGCCGACAGCTTGGCTACCGCGGTCACCAGGCCGAGCACCAGCGCCAGGAGCAGGGAGAGCAACGCCACCTGGACCGTCAGCAGCATGCCCTCGAGGATGAACGGGTAGAAATACCCGTCGAGGACCCCGTCGAAAACGGATGTCAGGAACTCGTGCATCGGATGCCCGCGGACGTTGCGCCGGCCACCTCATCGGTGGCCGGCGCGTGGATCGGACTCACTCGCCGTAGACGTCGAAGTCGAAGTACTTGGCGTTGATCTTCTGGTAGGTGCCGTTGCTGCGGATCGCGTCGATGGCGGCGTTGAACTTGTCCACCAGGTCCTGGTCGCGCTGGCGAATCGCGATACCTGCGCCCTCGCCGAAGTACTTGGGGTCGTTATAGCCCGGGCCGACGAATTCCCAGTCCTTGCCGTTGTCGGTGTCCAGGAAGCCGTCTTTCATCGCGACCGAATCGGCCAGCAGCAGGTCGACGCGCCCGGCGACCGCATCCAGGTAGGCTTCGTCCTGGGTCCCGTAGCGCTTTATCTCGACGGTGTCGCCGAACTCCGCGGTGATGAAATTGTCGTGGGTCGTCGCACGTTGCACGCCGACCGTCTTGCCGGCGAGCCCGGCCTTGCTGATTTCGATGCCCGAGCCCTTGCGCCGCGCGAACTTGGCCGGCGTGCTGTAGTACTTCTTGGTGAACGCGACTTTCTTCTTGCGCTCTTCGGTAATCGACATGGAGGCGATGATCGCATCGTACTTGCGCGCCAGCAGCGACGGGATGATGCCGTCCCAGTCCTGCTTCACCAGCGAGCACGTGGCACCCATCTGTTTGCACAGGGCGAGCGCGATGTCGATGTCGAAGCCGACCAGCTGGCCGGCGGTGGTGACCGAGCTGAACGGCGGGTAGGCGCCTTCGACGCCGATGCGGATACGCTTCCACTCTTTGGCCTGCGCGGCGCCGAAGGCGAGCGTCAGGACGAGGGTGCACAGGGTAAGAACGGGTTTTCTCATCAGGTATCTCCTGGGTGTCGGTCTGGATCTTGCGCAGGGCGAGCCGCTACTTGAGCGTGCCCTGCAGGAACTGGCGGAAACGTTCGGACTTCGGCTGGTCGAACACCTGGTCGGGGGTGCCGTTTTCCTCGACGCAGCCCGCGTGCAGGAACAGCACACGCGAGGAGACCTCGCGGGCGAAGCCCATCTCGTGGGTGACGACCAGCATGGTGCGTCCCTCCTCGGCGAGGCTGCGCATCACCTTCAGCACCTCGCCGACCAGTTCGGGGTCGAGCGCCGAGGTCGGCTCGTCGAACAGCAGCAGCGCCGGCTCCATGGCGAGCGCGCGCGCGATGGCGGCGCGCTGCTGCTGGCCGCCCGACAGATGCGCGGGGTAGTAGTCCTTGCGCTCGAACATCCCGACCCGCTGCAACACCGCCTCGGCGCGCTCGATCGCCTGCGCCCTGGGGATCTTGAGCACGTGGATCGGCGCCTCGACGACGTTCTGCAGGACGGTCATGTGCGACCACAGGTTGAACTGCTGGAACACCATGCCGAGACGCGAGCGGATACGCTCGACCTGGGCGCGGTCCTCGGGCGTCGCATCGGCGCCGTTCTTGCCGGGGCGCATGCGGATGAGCTCGCCGGCCACGTACACCTTGCCGGCGCTCGGGGTCTCGAGCAGGTTGATGCAGCGCAGGAAGGTGCTCTTGCCGGAGCCGCTGCTGCCGAGGATGGAGACGACCTCGTGCTCGTCGGCCGACATCGAAATGCCTTTCAGAACCTCGAGCCGTCCGAAACTCTTGTGCAGATCCTCCACTTTGATGGCGGTTTCCGCCATACCGGCCTCTCTTAGCTGGGGCTTGGCTAGGCGTACGTTAGTTGGGTTTGGGGTGAAACGCAATCCGTGACCCGGCGCGGGTCAATCGCTCAGCAGCGCTCCGCCGATGCGCTCCGGCAGCGCTTCGCGCCCGGCGATTCGGCACAGCACCTGCCCCGGGCCGGCCAGTCGTTCGTCGCTGCGCGCGAACACCAACCCGTCGATCGGTGCGCGCACCGTGAGGCGCGCCTCATCGGCGTCCACGCGCAGCGGATCGACGATCACCGCCAGCCGCTCGCCGGCGCGCACCCGTCGGCCCGGTTCGACGAGGAAACACACCACGCCGGCGCGCGGCGCGCGCACCGGCGCCACGCCCTCCAGCGGCAACGCTTCGCTAGCCGGCGGCAGCTCGCCGGCATCGCCCGCCAGCACGCCGCGACGCTGCAGGAAGCGTACGAGGTTGTCCGCGTCGCGTTCGGCCAGCGCTTCGTCGACGTCGCGTTCGCCGCGCAGCTCCACGGTCGCCGCCAGGCAGGCCAGGGGCACGGGGTGTGGCGCCAGGCGCGGCGCCAGTCGCTCCCACAGGGTGCTGCAGGCCTCGTCGAAGGGTTGCCCGCCGGAGACGCCGGCGAGGAGCGTCACGGCCACGCCGAGTTGCGCGGCGAGGTCGGCGGCGCCCGGCCACGCTTCGCGGGTGGTGTAGAGGTGCAGCACCGCTTCGGTGTCGCAATGCAGGTCGAGCACGATGTCGGCGTCGACGGCCAGGCGCAGCAGCGTGTGCTTGAGAAACCCCGCGGCGTCGTCGGGCGGCTTGCCGAGTTCGGCCAGGGCCGCGGCGCGGATGGCGGTCACGTTGGCCTGCGGATCGCCGCTCAGGCGGCCTTCGCAGGCGTTCGCGACGCGCTCGACGAGGTCCTCGAAGCCGCGGTTGAAGTTGACGCCGTTGACCAGGTCGAAGCGTCCCTGCACATGCCCGAGCAGGTGCTGGCCCGCACCGACCGGGTTGGCCACCGGCACCAGCACCACCTCGCCCGCGACTTCGCCGCGCGCAGCGGCCGCGGCCAGGCGCCGGCCGAGCGCCTGCGCCACCAGCATCGGCGGGATCTCGTCGGCGTGCAGCGCCGCCTGCAGGTAAGCCTTGGGGCGCGCGCCCGCGGTGCCGAATCGCCACACCTCGAGGGTGCGACGGGTGCCCGGCGCCGCGGCGGGCAGCTCGATGTGCTCGCTTCGCATGGCGTATGAGCCTGACCGCCGCGCGCGCCGCGGTCAAGATCGCGGCGGTTTCATCGGCCCGTACCAGTCGGCGCTCGACTATGCACGCGCAGCTCACCTGCAGTGACTGCCCTGCCACACGGACGTGGCTTCTCTCGTCGCGCTGGTTGGCCCGCGCGCGGACCCGTAGAATGCGCCGCTGCGATGCAGCCGACGCCATCAACCCACCGCCGGTCAGCCCTCGGGCACGGCCGCCGCCCAGGCCTGTGAGGTACCGCCGTACCGAGGTGCCGCACGGCGATCGCCGCGACCTGCTCAACCTGCGGCGGATGTGGTTCTACGTGTGGGACTACCGCGGGCGCGTGGCGCTGGCGCTCGGCGCGCTGATCGTCGCCAAGGTGGCCATGGTCGGCGTGCCGCTGGTGCTCAAGGGGATCGTCGACGCGCTCGATGCGAGCAAGCAGCAGTCGATCGCCCTGCCCGTCGCCTTGCTGCTCGCCTACGGCGTGCTGCGCCTGGCCAACAACGCCTTCACCGAGCTGCGCGACGTGGTCTTCGCCCGGGTGCGCTACCACGCCATGCACCGCCTCTCGCGCGAGGTGTTGCAGCACCTGTACTCGCTGTCGCTCGGCTTCCACCTCGATCGCAAGACCGGCAACATCTCGCGGGACCTCGACCGCGGCGCGCAGAGCGTCAGCTCCATCCTCAACTATCTCGTGTTCAACATCCTGCCCACCGCGGCCGAGTTCGCGCTGGTGGCGCTGATCCTGCTCGGCGGCTACCCGGGCGAGTTCGCCGCGGTCACGTTCGTGACGGCGGCGCTGTACATCGTGTTCACCTTTGCCGTGACCAGCTGGCGCATGCACTTCCGCCACGAGATGAACGCGCTCGAATCGCAGGCCAACGGGCTCGCCATCGACGGGCTGATCAACTACGAGACGGTCAAGTATTTCAACAACGAGCGCTTCGAGCTGGATCGTTACGACGGCACCCTGGAGCGGTGGGAGACCGCGGCGGTCAAGAGCCAGACCACCATGTCGCTGCTCAACTTCGGGCAGGGCGCGATCATCGCCGGCGGCGTCACCCTGATCATGGTGCTCGCCGCGCGCGGCGTGGTCGCGGGCGAGCTGTCGCTCGGCGACCTGGTGCTGGTCAACACCATGATGCTGCAGCTGTTCCTGCCGCTCGGGTTTCTCGGTGTGATCTACCGGGCGTTGCGCTACGCGCTGGCCGACATGGATCTCGTGTTCAAGCTGCTGGAGACGCCCAACGAGGTGCGCGATGCGCCGGGCGCCGCGACGCTCGCGGTCACCGAACCGGTGGTGCGTTTCGAGCACGTGGACTTCGGCTACCAGGCCGAGCGCCAGATCCTGTTCGACGTGAGCTTCGAGGTGCCGCGCGGCGCCAAGGTGGCGGTGGTCGGGCCTTCGGGCTCCGGCAAGTCGACGCTGGCGCGGCTGCTGTTCCGCTTCTACGATGCCGACCGGGGCCGGATCCTGGTCAGCGGCCAGGACATCGCCGGCGTGACCCAGCGCAGCCTGCGCGAGGCGATCGGCATCGTGCCCCAGGACACGGTGCTGTTCAACGACACCATCGCGCACAACATCGGCTACGCCCGGCCCGGTGCCAGCCTCGAGGAGATCGTCGAAGCCGCCCGCGTGGCCGACATCCACGCCTTCGTCGACTCGCTGCCGGACGGCTACGACACCGTGGTCGGCGAGCGCGGCCTGAAACTCTCGGGCGGCGAGAAACAGCGCGTGGCGATCGCGCGCGTGGTCCTCAAGCAACCGCCGATCATGGTCTTCGACGAGGCCACCTCCAGCCTCGATTCGCAGTCGGAGAAGAATATCCTGGGCGCGCTCGAGCGGGTCTCGCGCGACGTCACCACGCTGGTCATCGCCCACCGGCTCTCGACCGTGGTCGATGCCGACCGCATCCTGGTCATGCGCGACGGGCGTATCGTCGAGCAGGGCCGCCACCGGGAACTGCTGGAGGCCGAGGGCAGCTACGCGCGGTTCTGGCAGCTGCAGCAGGAGCAGCGGGTGGCCGGCGCGTTGTGAGCGCCGGCGCGTCCGCGCGGCGCTACTGCAGCGGCGTCGCCCGCAGGTCCACGTCGCGTACCGCCACCTCGCCGCCGCCTTCGATCACCACGTTGAGCTTGATCAGGTCGGGGCGCTGGCCGCGCTTGAGGTAGAACGGGATCTCGCGCTCGCGCCACTCGGTGGTACCGCTGCTGGCGTTGTGGAACCCGCGCGAGAAGAACTCGCCGCCGCCCGGCAGCCGGCACCACATCTCGAGGTACGCGCGCTCGCCCACGTCGCGGGTGCGCAGCACCGCCCGGTAGCCGAGGATGCAGTTCTCGACCTGCGGGTCGGCGACCTCGAACAGGCGCGCCGTGAGGTTGCCCGCGCTCGCCACTACCCAGCCTTCCTCGCCGGCGCGCTGCACCTCCTCGCCCAGCACCTCGGCGCCGTTGTCGAAACGGCGCACGGTACGCGGCGGCCCGGCCGGGCGCGGCCCCCCCAACAGCTTGCGTAACCACTCGAACATGCTCACCTCCTCGGGCAGCCGGGACGCCCGCTCAGCGGCGGGCGTTCCAGCCCGTCACGATCTCGTGCAGCTGGCGCACGCCGTCGGTCAGCGCCGCCGGTCCCGGTTGCAGGATGTGCGCGGACTTGATCTCGTGCAGCTCGCCGTCGGCCACCGCGGGAATCGCCTCCCAGCCCGGGCGCGCGGCGACCCGCTCGGGGCGGAAGCGTTTGCCGCACCAGGAGCCGACGACGATGTCCGGGCGGCGCTCGATCACCGCCCGCGGGTCGGCCACGATGCGCCCGCGGGCCGCGGCGCTGCGGGCGAGTTCCGGGAAACAGTCCTCCCCGCCGGCGATGCCGATCAGCTCGGAGACCCAGCGGATGGCGCTGATCAGCGGCTCGTCCCACTCCTCGAAGAACACGCGCGGGCGCGCGGGCAGCGCCTCGCCCGCGGCACGGATCTCCCCGAGGTCCCGCTCGATGCCGGCGATCAGCCTGGCGCCCCGCTCGGCGAGGCCGATCATGGCGCTCAGCGTCTGCATGCTGTCGAGGATCTGCTGCACGCTGCGCTGGTTGCAGATCAGCACGTTCAGGCCGTGTTTCACCAGCTCGCCGGCGATGTCGGCCTGCAGGTCGGAAAAACCGATCACCAGGTCCGGTTCGAGCGCGAGGATCTTCTCGGTACGCGCCGAGAGAAACGCCGAGACCCGCGGCTTCTCGCGCCGCGCGCGGGCCGGGCGCACCGTGAAGCCGGAGATCCCGACGATGCGGTCCTCGGCGCCGAGCAGGTACAGCGTCTCGGTGGTCTCCTCGGTCAGGCAGACGATGCGCTGGGGGAAGTTACCGGGCACCCAGGGCCTCGCCGGTCAGCCGCTTTTCCATGAATACCGACTGCGGGTCCGCGCCGTAGTCCCCGAACGGGCCGCGCTCGCGGTAGCCCATGGCGCGGTACAGCCCGAGCGATTCGGGCTGTTGCACGCCGGTTTCCAGGCGCAGCAGCGCGACCCCGCGCTCGCGCGAGCGCTGTTCCAGCGCCCCGAGCAGCCGCTTGGCGAGGCCCCGGCCCCGGTGGCGCGGGCGCACGTAGAGGCGTTTCAGTTCCCCGTAGGGCTCGACGCCGGGCAGCAGCTTGAGCGCGCCGCAGGCCGCCGGCTCGCCGTCCAGGCGCGCGCACAGGAAAGTGACGTGCTCGCCCTGCAGCTCACCGGGGGCATCCAGGTGGTTGCTCTCGGGCGGGTAGAGCGCGCCGAGGTAGGCGTCGAGTTCCTCGATGAGCGCCCGGACATCCGGCGCCGCCGGGTCGGCGGCCGCGATCTCGACGCCGGGCGCGTTGCGGGGTGCTCTCGGCATGGGCCCGATTGTAGCGCGTGCCGCCGCGATCCGGCCCGCGCGCGGCGCGCCTAGCCGGGTTGGCGGAAAGGCCGCCACCACATCAGCAGCCGCGGCAGCAGGGTCAGTGCGGCCAGCAGCGCGATGGCCATGGCGAGCGCGGTGAAAGCGCCGAAATACACGGTCGGGATGAAATTGGACAACACCAGGATGGAGAAGCCGACGATGATGGTGATGGCGGTGTAGAACACCGCTCGCCCGATGTTGGCGTGGCAGTAGTGCAACGTGGCCACGTAGTCGCCGCTGCGCGGGAACTCCTCACGGAAGCGGTAGATGTAGTGGATGCTGTTGTCGACCGCGATGCCGATGGTGATCGCGGCGATGGTGATGGTCATCATGTCGAGCGGGATGGAGGCGAGCCCCATCAGGCCGAGGATCACCGCCGCGGCCAGCAGGTTGGGCACGATGCCGATCACCGCCAGCGACAGCGAGCGGAACAGCACCAGCAGCATCAGCGCCACACCGGCCATTACCACCCCGAGGGTCTCGATCTGCGAGCTGAACAGGCTCTGCAGCATGTTGTTGTAGAGCAGCAGCACGCCGGTCACGGTGACGCGTTCGGGGTGCAGGCCCAGCTCTCCCGTCAGCCCGCGCTCGATGTCCGCGAGCAGCGCCTGGCGGCGCAGGCCCGGGGCGGAATCGCGCACGCGCAGGGTCAGCCGCGTCTCGTCGTCGGCGATGGACACGAACGGCGTGATCATCTGCGCGCGGATCTCCTCCGGCAGGCGCTTGTAGATCAGCGCGAGCTCGATGCCGGTGAACGGCTTGCCCTCGTTCAGCTGCTCGGCGGCCCGGATCAGCGAGGCCAGCGACAACACCTTGCCGACCGCCGGGAAGCCCTCGAGATAGTCGTGCACCGCCTTGATGAGCTCGATCTTCTGCGGCGTGAACCAGTGCTGCGCCGGGTCTTCGGGCTCGTCGTCGCCCAGCAGCCCCTCCAGCTCCTTGAACAGGCCCGGCGGGGCGGGCGGTTCGGCCTCGCGCGCCGGCACGTCGCCGTAGCCCGAGAAGCGGATCACGACGTCCAGCGGCGTGGTGCCGCCGAGGGTGTCGTCGATCAGCTTCATGCCGCGATAGATCTCGGTGTCGCTCTTGAAGTAGTCGATGAAACTGTTCTCCACCCGCAGCCGCGAGACGCCGACGGCGCTCACCACCACGAGCGCCGCGCTCAGCAGCACGATGAGCGTGCCGTGGCGCTCCGTGAAGCGCGAGAGCAGCGCCGTGAACTGCCAGCGCGAAGGCGCGTCCGGCGGCGTTTCGATCCGTCCGAGCAGCACCAGCACGGCCGGGAACAGGGTGAAAGAGGTGACGAACGTGACCGTCAGCGCGAGCGTCATCATCCAGCCGAAGTCGATCACCGGCTTGATGTCGCTCACCACCAGCGACAGGAAGGCGATGATGGTGGTGAGCGCGGTGTACAGGCACGG
>JBFJWO010000076.1:0-13439 GCA_041623575.1 Gammaproteobacteria bacterium | reverse complement strand
GCCCCCGTGCGCGACGGTGCCGTGCTCCTGGTCGACCCCTCGAGCATGACCCGGCGCTCGCTCTCCAAGCTGCTCGGCAAGCATCGCACGGTGTTCACCGCCGACGGCAGCGAGAGCGCCTGGCGAATGCTCGAGCAACAGCGGCCCGATTGCCTCATCGTGGACTTCGGCCGCGGCGCCGAGCAGGACGCGTTGTCGCTGCTCGAGATGATCCGAAACTCGGCCGACGATGCGTTGCGCTCGCTGCCGATCGTCGCGCTCGGCCCCGGTGAGGACGACGCCGAATCCCGGGCGCTGGACGCCGGTGCCGGCGCCTACCTGGCCAAGCCGTTCGACTCCGGTCAGTTGCTGGACCTGCTGCGCGACTCGCCGCGCTCCGCGGCCCCCGCCTCGCAGGCGATCGCGCCGCCCACGGCGCTGGATGCCGTCACCGGCCTGCCGAAAGACGACTACTTCGCCTACCGCGGCGAGAAGGAACTCGCGTTCGCCCGGCGCTACAACAAGAATCTCGCGGTGCTGGTGTTCGAGATCGACGACCTCGCGACCCTGGTCGAGAAACACGGCGCACCGCTGGCCAAGCAGATCGTGCGCAAGCTCGCCAAGTACATCGGCGAGGCGACCCGCGGCGAGGACACGGTCGCGCGCCTCGGCGGGCGGCGGTTCGGCGTGGTGGCACCGACCTGCGACGAGTTCGGCGCCAAGGCGATCGCGGATCGCATCGTCAGCAAGGTACGCCGGCGCGTGTTCAACTACGGCAAGGGAAAAATCAGCTTCCGGGTCAGCGCCGGCCTCGCCGCGCCGAGGGTCAGCCACGCGGCCAGGTTCCAGGACATCGCCGAGGTCGCGTTGGAACGCCTGCGCAGCGCCGTGGCGGCCGGCGGCGACCGCGCGGTGTTCGACGACCGTTCCCACCAGAGCGCCCTTTCGCAAACCCGAGGCCAGCGCGCGGTCAACATCGACGACCTCGCCGAAGCCGTGGACACGGGTTTGTTCAGCGCGGTGCACACCGGCCCCTTCGCCGCAGTGGATGCCGGCGAGCCCGCTCCTGCACCGCCCCCGGCGCCGCCCGCGCGCGCAGCGCGCAGCACCGACGGGATCGCAGTGCAGACCGTCGACGCCGACGGCGCGCCCTCGCTCGACGTGGTGATGTGGTTGCTCGAGAACGGCCTGGGGCACGAACTCGAACCGCACTACGCGAAACTGCTCGAGCAGGTGATGCCGCTGCTCGAACGCGCCGGCGCCAACCTCGGCGACGATACGCAGGCGCTGTTGCAACGCCTGCGTGAAAACCTGCGCAACGGCGGCGAGAAGCCCGACACCTGAACCGCCGCATTGCGGGGCGCGCCGCGCCCCGCGCCCGCGACGGGCTCGTGCCGACGTCCCCTCAGGGCAGGCGCCACAACAGCTCGTCGAGGCCCGGCTGCCAGTTGAAGCGCCGCATGTCGACGCGCCCGCCGATCACCGGCACGTTCTCCTCCGCCAGGCGCGCGCACTGCTCGGCGTGCGAAGGGCTGCCCGCGGCGAAGGCGATGCGCCCGCTCGCTGTCACCACCCGGTGCCAGGGCAGCGGTTCGCTGGCCAGGCGCAACGCGCGACCCACCTGGCGGGCGCCGCGCGGCAAGCCGGCCAACGCCGCGATCTGCCCGTAACTCGCCACCCGCCCTGCGGGAATCTCCCGCACCATCGCGAGGATGCGCTCGTGGCGGGCCCTGCCTTCGTCGCGCGCCGTCACGAAACGAGCGCCTACGCGACCCGGGGCGGGCGCGTGGCCTGCATGGACGCGCGCGCATCGAAGGCCTCGAACCAGGCGGCCAGCGCCGGGCAGGCCGAACGCCAGTCGAACGCGGCGTGACGCAGGTCGAGGTAGCCCAGCGCGCAGCCGAGGCTGATCTGGCCGATATCGAGCGTTGCGGGGCGCCCGGCGATCTCCGCCTCGAAGCGCGCCAGCGCACGCCGCATGACGCCACCCTGGCGCTCCACCCACGCCGCCCAGCAGTACTGCGCCGGCCGGCGGCCGACCTCGACGAAACCGAGCACCGCGGCGTCCATGAGGCCGTCGCCGAGGGCCTGCCAGCGCAGCGCCCGCCAGCGGGACGGCCCGGGCGCCGGGAACAGCGGCGGTCCGTCGTGCAGCGAGTCCAGGTATTCGCAGATCACCCGGCTGTCGTAGAGCACCTCGCCGTCGTCGAGATGCAGCGCCGGCACCTTGCCGAGCGGGTTGCCCTCGACCAGGTCGGTGCCCGCTTCCCAGGGGTCGGTGAGCACGGCTTCGAGGCGCGCGGCGAGGCCGGTTTCGAGGGCGACGACGTTCACCTTGCGAACGAACGGCGAGGTCGGTGAGTGGCGCAGGCGCACGGGCTCTCTCCTTTTTTGCAGGTCGCCGGCCGGCGCTGCACGCGCCGGGGGCGGGACATCATGCCAAGCGCCGCCAACCCTGGCGAGCGACGCAGCGTACGCACCATCGCGGTGCACGCGCCCGGGCCGCACGCACCCCGGGAGTGCGGGCCGCGCCGCAAGAGAAAGGATAACCTTTTGAATCAATTGATAAAAACTTGTGGCAAAGCCTTTGCAACCCGGATCGACAACCAAACGACACCCGGAGCAGACAATGGATTCGGTAACCGAACTCAGTTACGCCCTCGACACCTTCTACTTCCTGGTGTCGGGGGCGCTGGTGATGTGGATGGCGGCCGGTTTCGCCATGCTGGAAGCCGGCCTGGTGCGTGCCAAGAGCACCACCGAGATCCTCACCAAGAACGTGGCCCTGTACAGCATCGCCTGCATCATGTACCTGCTGTGCGGCTACCAGATCATGTACGGCGGGTCGGACAGCAGCGTGTTCCCCGGGCTCGGCTTCCTGATCGGCGCGGACAACACCGCCGAGGCGGTGCTGGCCGGCGGCGAGGACGCGCCGTACTACTCGGTGTTGTCCGACTTCTTCTTCCAGGTCGTGTTCGTCGCGACCGCCATGTCCATCGTCTCCGGCGCCGTGGCCGAGCGCATGAAGCTGTGGGCGTTCCTCGCCTTCGCCGTGGTCATGACCGGTTTCATCTACCCGGTGCAGGGCTACTGGAAGTGGGGCGGCGGTTTCCTCGACCAGATGGGTTTCCTGGATTTCGCCGGCTCCGGCGTGGTGCACCTCACCGGCGCGGCCGGCGCGCTGGCCGGTGTCCTGCTGCTCGGCCCCCGCAAGGGCAAGTACGGCGCCGACGGTCGACCGCGCGGTATTCCCGGCGCCAACCTGCCGCTGGCCGCGCTCGGCACCTTCATCCTCTGGCTCGGCTGGTTCGGCTTCAACGGCGGCTCGGAGCTCAAGATCTCCGACGTCGGCGAGGCCAACGCGGTGGCCCTGGTGTTCGTCAACACCAACATGGCGGCGGCCGGCGGCGTGGTGGCGGCGCTGATCGTCTCTCGCCTCGCTTTCGGCAAGGCCGACCTGACGATGGCGCTGAACGGCGCGATCGCGGGCCTGGTGTCGATCACCGCCGAACCGCTGACCCCCACGCCGTTGCTGGCCACGGCCATCGGCGCGGTCGGCGGCATGATCGTGATCGGCTCCGTGGTGGCGATCGAGCGCCTGCGCATCGACGACCCGGTCGGCGCGATCTCCGCGCACGGTACCGCCGGTATCTGGGGACTGCTGGCCGTCACCCTGTCCAACCCCGAAGCCAGTCTCGGCGTGCAGTTGATCGGCATCGTCACCATCGGCGCCTGGGTGTTCCTCGCCAGCCTCCTGGTGTGGGGCGTGCTCAAGGCGGTGATGGGTATACGCGTCGGCGAGCAGGAGGAAGCAGAGGGCGTGGACCTGGCCGAGTGCGGCATGCAGGCCTACCCGGAGTTCACCAGTTCGGACACTTCCATGATGGATGCCGGGAGCGCTGCGGGCTCGCCGCAAACGGCGCCCGCGGGCGCCGTTCCGACCCGAACCTGAGCCCGCTCCGAGTGGACCTCGAGGGCGCCCCGCGGGGCGCCCTCGTTCGTCTCAGTACCCGGACGGGGCCGGTGCAAACGGCAGGCGGGCCGGGAAACGGATGCGGATACCGGGCGGGTCGAGCCGCGCGATCAGCTCCTCCCACAGTTCGGGGCCGGCGCTGAACACGACCTCGGTCGGCAGGCGTTCCAGTTCCCAGACGCCGCGCTCCATCTCGCCCGCCAGCTGCCGGGGCGCCCAGCCCGCGTAGCCGACGAAAATGAGCAGGTCGCTGGCCGGGACCTTCTCGCGCAGTAACCGGGCCAGCAGCTCGGGGCTGCCGCTGGCGAACACGTCTCCGGTCACACGCACCGCTTCCCCGGGATCGCGCTCGCTGCGCAGCAGGAACTTGAGCGCATCGAGCCCGACCGGCCCGCCGAAACGCAACCGGTGACCTTCGGTGTCGAGTTCGCCGAGCCCGGGGGCGGCCTCGGCCAGACTGACCTCGCCGGGACGGTTGACGATCAGGCCGAGGGTGCCGCCGTCGCCGTGCTCGAGCAGGTACACGATGCTGCGTTCGAACACGCTGCCGGTGCTGCGAGCGGCCACCAGCACGTCGCCGGCCGCCGGTTCGCGCGCCGCCGCCGGCAGCGTGCCGAGGACGCAGGCCAGCACCGGCAAGAGGGTCAGGTGACGCACGCGACAGAGCTTAGCGCATCATCGCGAAGGCGCAACCGGCGCCCGCCGGGGGCGGCTGTCGGGCGGGCTGTCCGGGTTGGGTTGGCCCCGGCGGCACTGCCGGAAGCGCAAGGCAGCGGCGACGGGAGAATCCGATGCAGGGGAGGCGGCGGATCCGCCGCTTCAGAGCACTTCCCAGGGACTCTTCGGCGCGATCACCACGGCCATCGTGGACATCACGCGATCGACCACGACCTCCATGCCTTCGCGACGGTATTTCTCCTCGAGCAGCGCGAGCTCGCGATCGACGCGGGCTTCGCTGCCGTGGACCCTGAAGGCATAGCGCGCGCTTTCGCCCACGCTCTGGTGCAGGCCCGACACCGGGCTCAAGCCACTCGGCAGTCGCGCTGGCGGGTGTACTCGATGGCGTTGCCTTCCATGCCGGCCCAGTTGGTTTCAGTGTCGTGACGCGCGGCGAAGCGGAAACTCCGGGCCCCGCACTCGCCACAGGCGATGAAATATTGACGCCGCGGGTAACAGGTGTCAGGCGCCGGCACCCGATGCTCGATCATCTCCCCGGTGCTGCCGCATCCGCAGCGGTACTCGACTGCAACCATCTCGGTCCCCTCGTTCGTTCTGGTCCGCCCTGGGGGGCAGCAGATAGTGTGCCAAGCTGCCGCTCGGCGCCAGCAGACCGACAGCTCGCCGAAGAACGGCTTGTTACTGATTGATTTTACTGAACAAATTTTTTTCCACGGGCGCTCGCCCGCGGCACGACCCGTTGGCACGCCGTGTCGGCTCGCGTCGGATGGCAGTCACCAATTGACGACCGCGGACCACGGTTGACGGGACGTGCGGCGCCGGGGCGCGCGGGCGGCAACGAGGTGGGTTACCATGGCGCTCGCGCGCTGCGGCCTGCCCCCACGGGCGACCGGCTGCGGGTCACGGATGCCACGCCTGCGCGCGGCGCGCAAGCACCGGCCCGGCCGGCACGGGGTGCGAAAGGCGCCGCACCCGACGCGCTGAAGAGGGACGGAAAGGCCTCCCGGGCGACACACCCCTGGCAGACACCGGATCACGCGCTTTGCGAACCAAACGGCTGCTGATTCTGACCCCGCTGGCGTTGATCGCAGCCCTGCTGCAGTCCTACTACTGGGTGCCGACCTACGAGGACCAGGCCGGCGCCGGCGGGCAACGCCTGCACAAGTTCATCGAGGCCTCCAGCGGCGACGCCAAGATCCTCAATCCCGCGCTGAACGCCGACACGGCCAGTTCGCGCATCGTCGATCGCCTGTTCGACGGACTGCTGGACCTCGACGAGAACCTCGCCCTGCGCCCGCGGCTGGCCAGCGCCTGGGAGATCACCGAACAGGCCTACCTGCTGGCGGTCCCGGGCGCGCCGGGGGACGGTGCCCCCGCGTGGGACGATGCACAGACGCTGGCCGACGAACTGGAACGCGCGATCCGCACCGGCGAGATCGAGGTCCCGCCCGACCTGCTGCGCGAGGTCGAGGTGCTCGCGCCTCATACCCGCCGCGTCGAGGTCCCGGCGAGCGGCGAGACGCCGGCGCTGCCGCTGGAGGTGCGGGTGCCGGCGCGCCTGCGCTTTTCGCTCGCGCGTGTCGACCAGGATTTCTTCACCCGCCTGGCACCGGTGCTCGGCGAGGGTTACGCCGAGCGTGTCGACTACGGCGCGTGGCACGAACCGCTGGCACCCGGCGCACGGGCGGCGGCCTCGGCAGCGATCGCCGCCGAGGTGCCGGTCTTCGAGCACAACCCCGAGATCCTGTTCGAGTTGCGTCGCGGCGTGCGTTTCCACGACGGGCACGAGTTCGACTCCGGCGACGTGGCCTTCACGTACCGCGCGATCATGGCGCCACGCAACCTCTCGCCTCGCACCTCGGACTTCGAGCCCATCAAGCAGGTCGAACCGCTCGGGCCCTACCGCGTGCGCGTGGTGTACAAGCGCCTGTTCTCGCCGGCCATCATGGCCTGGGCAATGGGCATCCTGCCCGAGCACCTGCTGAACGAGGCGGCCCTCGCCACGGAAATGGATGCCCGCGGCATCGTCGGTGAGGCGCGCGAGAGTTTCGGGCTGCGCGACAGCAACTTCAACCGCGCTCCCGTCGGCACCGGCGCGTTCCGTTTCGTCGAGTGGCAGAGCGACGAGCTGATCCACCTGCGGCGCAACCCCGACTACTGGGACGGCCCGCCCCTCTACGCGGAGTATTTCTACCGCATCATCCCCGACGCGCTGACCCGCGAAGTCGAGTTCCGCACCGGCGCGGTGGACAGCTATACGCCCGAACCCTACCAGGTGGCGCGCTACTCCGAAGACCGGCGCTACCGGGCGTTCTCGTCGATCCGCACCGGCTACACCTACATCGGCTACAACACCCGCCGCGCGCTGCTCGCCGACCCGCGGGTGCGCCGCGCGCTCGGCATGGCCATCGACGTCGAGCAGATCATCGACTACCTCATCTACGGCGAAGGCGAGCGCGTCACCGGCCCCTATCCGAAGACCACCGCCTGGTACGCCGAGGACGTGACGCCGCTGCCCTATGACCCGCCCGGCGCGCTGCGCGTGCTCGAGCGCCTCGGCTGGCAGCGCAACGCCGATGGCTGGCTGGAGAAAGACGGCCGGGTGTTCGAGTTCAACCTCATCACGAACAACGGCAACCAGAGCCGGCGCGCCATCCTGTCGATCGCCCAGGATGCCTGGAAGCGGATCGGCGTGAAGTGCAACACCCAGGTCTTCGAGTGGGCGGTGTTCCTGAAGGACTTCGTCAACCCCGGCGACTTCGACGCGGTGGTGCTCGGCTGGAGCATGGGCGTGGACCCGGACCTCTACCAGCTGTGGCACTCGAGCCAGAGCGGCCCCAACCAGCTCAACTTCGTCGGCTATCGAAACGCCCGGGCCGACCTGCTGATCGAGCGCATCCGCCGCGAGTACGACCACGCGCGCCAGGTGGAGGCGGCGCGGCAGTTGCACCGGCTGATCGCCGAGGACCAGCCCTACACCTTCCTCTATGCGCCGCGCACCACCCAGATCATGGACCGCAAGATCGTGATGGTCGCCGAGGACGGCAGCTTCGAGCCGTTGCGCGCCACGCGCAGCGGCGACCTGCTGTACTTCCTCAACCGCTGGCGCAAGCTCGACCACGAGCCGGATTTCTAGTGGCGGGTTTCCTGGTCCGCAATTTCCTCCAGCGCCTGGTGCTGCTGGTGATCGTCTCGGTGATGGCCCACGCGCTGGTGCACCTGGCGCCGGGCGAGCCGAACGAGGTCGACCCGAGCAACCCGCGCATGAAGGCCGAGGACGTGGCGAAGCTGCGCGCGGCCTTTCACCTCGACGAACCGCTGTACCTGCAATACGCCTACTGGGTACGCGACCTGTTCACCGGCGAGCTGAAGTCGTTCAAGGACTCCCAGCCGGTGCTGCCCAAGATCTGGGAGCGGTTCCTGAACTCGCTGCCGCTGTTCATCGGCGCGACCCTGATCGTGTGGACGCTGTCTTTCCCGACCGGCATCCACGCCGCGGTGCGGCGCGGCTCGTACTACGACCGCGGCTCGACATTCGTCGCCTACGCGCTGATTTCCATTCCCGGCTTCTTTCTCTCCTACCTGGTGATCCTGTGGGTGGTCGACACGTTCGGCGTGCCGGTGATCGGGATGCGCACGTTCGGCATGGAGGACGCGCCCCTGTTGCATCGCGGCATGGACTACCTGTGGCACCTGACGGTGCCTTCGCTGATGTCCGCGGTGGCCGGGATCGCGATCCTCTCGCGCTACGTGCGCTCGCAGATGCTCGAAGTGGTCGGCCAGGACTACGTGCGCACGGCGCGCGCCAAGGGGCTGGACGAGGACACGGTCGTGTACCGCCACGCCCTGCGCAACGCCTTGCTGCCGTTCGTCACCATGTTCGGGCTGATGCTGCCGGAGCTGATCGGCGGCTCGGTGATCTTCGAGCAGATCTTCGCCTGGCCGGGCATCGGGCGGCTGAGTTACGACGCGATCCTGGCCCGCGACTACCCCGTGGTGTTGACCGTCAACCTGATCGCGGCGGTGCTCACTCTCGCCGGCACGCTGATCTCCGACATCCTCTACGCGGTGGTCGACCCGCGAATCCGCCTCACGTGAACACCCTGCGCAGCACCGCCGAGCCGACGTCCGGGCGAGCCCCCGACGTATCGCCGCAATCGCCGTGGCGACTGTTCTGGCAGGTCCTGCGCCGCGACCGGCTGGCCATGGGCGGACTCGCCGTGCTGGCGGTGCTCGCCGTGCTGGCGCTGGGCGGCAAGACGCTGACCGAGTGGGCCGTTGTATTCGACCCGGCGGCGGTGCGACTCATCGACAAGTTCCGCTCGCCGCTCGCCGAAGCCTCGCCTTTGCTGAGCGAGGCGGACCGGCCGCCCGGCGGCATCTACCTGCTCGGCACCGACGAGCTCGGCCGCGACGTGTTCGCCCGTATGCTACAGGGCGCATTCGTATCGCTGTCGATCGGGTTCGTCGCGGTCGGTATCTCCATGGCGGTGGGCATAGTGCTCGGGGGGCTCGCCGGTTACTACGGCGAGGTGCGCCTCGGCTTCATCACGCTCGATACGCTGATCATGCGCTTCACCGAGGCCATGCTGTGCTTCCCGACCTTGTTCCTGATCCTGGTGGTCGTGGTGCTGTTGCCGCCGAGCATCTACAACATCATGATCGTCATCGGGCTGACCCGCTGGATGGGGACCGCGCGGTTCGTGCGCGCGGAGTTCCTCTCGTTGCGCGAGCAGGACTTCGTGGTGGCGGCACGCGCGCTGGGCCTGCCGGCCTGGCGCATCATGTTCGTGCACATGGTGCCCAACGCCATGGCACCCGTGCTGGTCACCGCGACCATCGGCGTGGCGAGCGCGATCCTTACCGAATCGGCGCTCAGCTTCCTCGGTTTCGGCGTACAGCCGCCCTTCGCCACCTGGGGTAACATCCTCGCCGACGGCAGGGCCTACATCTTCGATGCGCCGTGGCTGTTCTTCATTCCGGGGCTCGCGATCTTCGTCGTGGTGCTCGCCTTCAACCTGCTGGGCGAAGGCATGCGCGAGGCGCTCAACCCGAAGCTCAGGACGCGGCGCTGACATGGCGCCGGTGCTGGCGGTAGAGAACCTCACGTGTCGTTCTTCGACGAGCACGGCGAACTCGCGATCGTGCGCGACGTGTCGTTCGCCGTGCAGCCCGGCGAGACGCTGGCGCTGGTCGGCGAATCGGGCTGCGGCAAGTCGGTCACCGCGCTCGCGATCATGGGCCTGCTCGAGGCGCCGGGGCGCATCGTCGCGGGGCACGTGCGACTCGCCGGCGAGGACCTCGCCGGGCGCGACGAGGCGTTCCTGCAGAACGTGCGGGGGCGGCGCATCGGCATGATCTTCCAGGAGCCCATGACATCGCTCAACCCCGTGTTCACGGTGGGCGCGCAGATCGGTGAGGTCTTGCAGCGTCACCTCGGTCACGACCCGGCACAGGCGCGCCGCGCCACGCTCGAACTCCTCGAGCGTGTGCGTATCCCCGCCGCGGCCGAGCGACTGGGGCAGTACCCGCACCAACTGTCCGGCGGCATGAAGCAGCGCGTCATGATCGCGATGGCGCTGGCCTGCCGCCCGCAACTGCTGATCGCCGACGAACCGACCACCGCGCTCGACGTCACCATCCAGGCGCAGATTCTGGAACTGCTGCGCGAGCTGCGCGAAGAACTCGGCATGGCGGTGTTGCTGATAACGCACAACCTCGGCGTCGTCGCGCAATACGCGCAACGCGTGGCGGTCATGTACGCCGGCGATATCGCCGAGCAGGCGGCGGTGCGCGAGCTGTTCGCGACGCCCCGCCACCCCTACACCGCCGCCCTGCTCCGTTCGCTGCCCGGCGCATCCGCCACCGGCGGGCGCCTGAACGCAATCAGGGGCTCGGTGCCGGCACCGCGCGACTACCCCAGCGGTTGCCGCTTCGCGACGCGTTGCGAGGAGGCACTCGAGCACTGCGCCGCCCGCGTCCCACCGCGCGTGGTGCGCGGCGCCAGCGACGTCGCCTGCTGGCTCCACGCCGGGGAGCGCAGGTGAGCGAAACGCCGTTGATGGCGGTGCGCCACCTGTCGAAGCGCTTCGAGGTCGGCGGCGGCTGGTTCGGCCGGGCGCGCACGCAGGTCAAGGCCGTCGACGACGTCTCCTTCGACATCGCGCCCGGCGAGACGCTGGCGCTGGTCGGCGAATCGGGTTGCGGCAAGACCACCACCGGGCGCGCGTTGTTGCGGCTCATCGAACCGACGGCCGGCGAGATCCGTTACCGGGGCGAGGACTTCATGGCGATGCGCGGCGAGGCGTTGCAGCGAGCGCGCCGGGAACTGCAGATCGTCTTCCAGGATCCCTATGCCTCGCTCAACCCGCGGATCACCGTCGGCAACGCCATCGGCGAGGCGGTGCGCGTGCACGGGCTCGCCCGCGGCCGGGAACTGCACGCGAGGGTGAACGACATCCTCGAACGCGTCGGTCTCTCGCCCGACGTGAGCGACCGCTACCCGCACGAGTTCTCCGGCGGCCAGCGCCAGCGCATCGGCATCGCCCGCGCGCTGGTGCTGCGCCCGCGCCTGATCGTGTGCGACGAGGCGGTCTCGGCGCTCGACGTGTCCATCCAGGCCCAGATCATCAACCTGCTGCGCGACCTGCAGCAGGAGTTCGGGCTCGCCTACCTGTTCATCAGCCACGACCTGAACGTGGTGCGCCATATCGCAGAGCGCGTGGCGGTGATGTACCTCGGCAGGATCGTGGAGGACGCCCCGGCCGCGAGCCTGTTCGAGAACCCGCGCCATCCCTACACCCGCGCGTTGCTGGCCGCCAATCCGGTGCCGGACCCGGCGTGCGCCGAACGCCCGACGCTGCTGCCGGGCGATGCCCCTTCCCCGTTGTCGCCGCCGCCGGGTTGCGCGTTTCACCCCCGCTGCGCGCTGGCCATCGGCGAATGCCCTAACGAGACCCCGCTCGAGCGCGAGCCGGCGCCGGGCTGGCGCGTGCGCTGCCACCTCTACAACGCCGCACCGCAGTCCGTCGCCGCCCCCTGAGGCCGGCGCCGCAACGCGGCAAAGGGCAAAAACGAGAACCCGAGCCTACCCAGGCGGGAAAAATCGCACTATGATTGCGTTCTCAGGATTTTCCTCGATGGATGGCACGCGTGAGCAAACTGGTCGTTCTGACGCAGCGCGGGATCAAGATCAACGAATACCGGCTGAACAACGGGGCGCTGACTATCGGGCGCGGCCCCGGCAACGACGTGCAGATCAACAACCCCGGCGTAAGTGCGCGTCACGCCAGGCTCGAGATCGACGGTGAACGACCGGTGCTGCAGGACCTCGGCAGCCGCAACGGCACCTACGTGAACCTCGATCGGATCACGCGCAAGGTGCTCGAGGACGGCGACACCATCAACTTCCCGAACTGCAAGCTGCGCTTCGTCGCCAACGACGACGGGGCCGACGAGAGCTACAACGACTTCGAGACCTGGTGGCGGGCCCGCAAGAGCGCCCGCTCGCCCTCGCTGTCCAACTGAGCCCGAAAAAAAGGCCGCTCGAGAGCGGCCTTTTTCCTGCCTCGAACCCGGGTCAGGCAGTCATGTCCTTCAGCTTCTTGAGCGGCGTGATGCGCACCTTGACGCTCGCCGGGCGGGCAGCGACATCCATGGTCTCGCCCGGTCGGAACGGATTGGGCACGTTCTTCTGGGCCTTGCGCGCCGGAACTTTCACGGTCTTGATCTTCAGCAGGTTGGGCAGGGTGAAGGTGCCGACCGCACGCTTCTTCACGTGCCGCTCGATGACCACGCCCAGTTCGTCCATCACCGACTTGACGGCTTTCTTGTCGAGCCCGGTGCTTTCGGCAAGCTCCGCGATCAGTTGTGTCTTGCTCATCGCTTCTTTCAAAGCGGTCGTCTTTGCTGCCATTTTCTCTCCAATGAGATTTGATTAGCGGCCGGAGCGGCCATGAAAACGGCGCGATTCTATAGAACCTCGACGGTAAAAAAAAGCAAAAACCGCTATACGCAACGTAAATTTTGATGAATTCGGGGATTTCGCCGCCGCGCGGCGACTGTTTCGCGGGCCACGACCGCGGCAACGGGTCCGTCAACCGGCGACGGGTTGCATGCACTCGGGGCCGTCGTTGCGCACGTTGTTGACGAACGTGGAGACGCGCTCGAGGTGCAGCGGTTGCGTCGCCGCATCCGCGATCAGCGCATCCAGCACGTCGCGTTCGTCGTCGCCGAGCCAGTCCATCACCCGCTCGTGAGCCAGCACCACCGGCATCCGATCGTGCACGGTGCGCATGACCTCGTTGGCCTCGGTGGTCAGCACGCAACAGCGCATCTCGCCTCCGGCGTCGACCTCGTAGAGCCCGGCGAGGGCGAGCACGGGCTGCTTGCCCGTGACGTAATAGGGCAGCCGGCTCGAACCCTCGCGTCGCCATTCGTAGAAGCCGTTGACCGGGACGACGGCGCGGCGTCGGTGCATGGCACCGCAAAACGCCGGGCGCTGCCACACGGTCTCGGCCCGGGCATTGATCAGCGGGCCGCGTTGCTTCGGACCGCGCGCGGCGAAGCCCCAGCGCATCACGGCGACCCGCGGTGCGGGTGCCGCGAACACCGCCTCGACCGGGTCGGTCGGGCAGACGTTGTAGCGCGCGTTGAATCGGCGCTCGCCCAGCGACAGTCCCAGTTCGTCCAGGAACGCCTGCACGCCCGCGTAGTCGTGCACATTCATGCGACCGCACATCGGCTGCGCCCTTCAGGCGTCCACGCCCGGGACGCGGCGCACGTCCTCCACCGTCACCGCGTCGGTCAT
>JBFJWO010000075.1:0-13533 GCA_041623575.1 Gammaproteobacteria bacterium | reverse complement strand
TCTTCCTGGTCGTACAAGTCGAACAGAAAGTCTCGCGTGGATTTGAGCTCGTCGATCAGCTTGTCCGTCATGTCCCCGATTGCGGCATTGTCTCGATCCGGCCGTCAGCTTAGCACTACCCGGGCGCAGGGGCCGATACCGCTCGTCGGCGAGTTGCCCGCGTTCGTTCGATTGCTCGCCGCGGCGGGCCCCTCGACGGGCCGCGCAAGCGCCCACGTCGGCCTGTAATGCTGCGACTTCCGCGCCGCCGACGCCAGCGCCGGCGCTCGAAAAAGTGACGCAGTTCACGCGCGCGCGCCCCAGACCTGCCGCTGAACGTCAATTGGTGACAATCAGGTGACCGCCGCCCGGGGTGCGTGCCGGATCGTGCCGCCGCCACCTCGGCGCGGCTTGTCTGGCACACAACCTGCAGAGACATCGCCAGGCCAGTCAGGAGACACAGCCGATATGCAGCTAGATGCCTTGTGGACGGTCGAGTTCGCCACCAACCACGGCGATTTCGGGACCGGGGTCGCCGTGCTGGTCGAGGGCCGTATCTACGGTGGCGACAGCCACCACTGCTACGA
Organism: Gammaproteobacteria bacterium; assembly: GCA_041623575.1. Classification (GTDB taxonomy): domain Bacteria; phylum Pseudomonadota; class Gammaproteobacteria; order JAHELT01; family JAHELT01; genus JAHELT01. The sequence goes on along the minus strand of JBFJWO010000075.1, from coordinate 12,967 downwards.
CGGCGAGTACGAGTTCTCGGCCGGCGAGGTGAGCGCCTCGGTGCGCGTGCAGGTGCACAACGGGCGCCCGTTCCCCGGCTGCGCCGAGGGTGAGCAGGTCGAAGTGCTGTTGCGCGGCCGGCCCGTTGCCGGGGAGCTCGAGTTGAACGGAGTGCTGCAGCACGAACCGCCGACGCAACTGTTCGTGCACATGGTCGCGCGCGTGCCCTTCGACCAGGCCGCCCCGGCCGATCGCGACTTGCCCCCGCCGCCCGACCCGACGCCGCCCGCCGCGATCGAGCACCCGGTCGGGTACCTGATCGGCGAATCCACGGACGTGCTGCGCGTCTTCTAGCCGCCGCCGGCGACGCTCGCCGGCACCCGACAACCGCACTGGCTCGGGTCCGCCCCTCGGACACCGGTCCGGCGCGCGCGCCGAAGCCGGCTGCGCCCGCCGGCGCGCCATCCGTCGACCGGTGCGACGCCTAAAGTCGCCGTGGCAGCGGTCGATGTACCCGTAACCCGGTGAGCAAGGCGGCCAAGGCCGGGTGCGCGAACCGGAGAAAAAGGCGATGCTCAACCACAACCCGATGCTGCTGGTGGTCGACGACGAACCGCTCAACCAGGAGATCATCGCCGAGTACCTGGAGGACAGCCCCTACAAGATGCGCACCGCCGACGACGGTGCCCAGGCGTGGGACATCCTGCAGACCGACCCTGACGTCTTCGACGCCGTGCTGCTCGACCGGATGATGCCCAACATGGACGGCATCGAGGTCACCCGGCGCATGAAGGACCACCCGGTGCTGCGCGAGATCCCGATCATCATGCAGACGGCGGCGGCGGCCAAGGACGACGTCGTCAGCGGCCTGCAGGCCGGTGTCTACTACTACCTCACCAAGCCCTTCGAAGAGGAGGTGCTGCGCTCGATCGTCGATGCGGCCGTCGAGGACTACCGGCGCAACCGCGAGCTGAGCGAGCAGGTGCGCTCGCGCGACGAGGTGCTCAACCTCATGCGGCGCTGCGATCTCGAGGTGCGCACGCTGGAGGATGCGCGCGGCGCCGCGGCGTTCCTCGCCAACGCCTGCCCGCAACCGCAGAAAGTCGTGATGGGGCTCTCGGAGCTGCTGTTGAACGGGGTCGAGCACGGCAATCTCGGGCTGAGCTACGCCGACAAGAGCCGGCTGCACGGCAACGGCGCCTGGGAGCAGGAGATCGAGCACCGCCTGGCGCTGCCGCAGAACGCGGCCAAGCGGGTGACGGTCAGTCTCAGCCGCGACGACGAGCGCATCACCATCGATATCCGCGACGCCGGCACCGGTTTCGACTGGAAGCCCTATCTCGACCTCGATCCGGCGCGGGCGTTCGACAGCCACGGCCGGGGCATCGCCATGGCCCGCCTGCTGAGTTTCGACGAGCTCGAGTACCGGGGCTGCGGCAACGAGGTGAGGGTACGCATCGACCTCTGACCGGGCCCCGGGTTGCCCGGCCGCGCCGCGAGCCGCGCGGGCCGGCACCGGTCGCCGACGCTAGACGATCAGCGCCGCGGCGACGCGGCGGTCCTCGCTGAGCAGTACGTTGAACGTGCGGCAGGCCGCCGCCGTGTCCATCACCTCGAAGCCCACCCCGCGCCGGGAGAACTCGGCGAACAGCTCGAACGGCGGAAAAACCTGTCGCGCACCGGTCCCGAGCAGCAGGATCTCCGGGTCATGGGCGAGCAGCGGCTCGAGGGCTTCGACGCCGAGCGTGGCGATGTCCCCGCCCGGCCACTCTAGCGCGGCGTCCGGGAGCAGGAACAGGTGCCCCTCGTAGACACGTTCGCCGATGCGCAGCGCACCCTCGCGGTAGGCACTGACGTAGCGGGCGCCGCCGCCGGTGTCGAGTGAGAATTTCATTGTGCGTTGCAACCAGCGTCGGTGAAATCCGTATAATTACAGTTTTCTCGGAGATCGTGGGCATTCTTGCCGCAACTCCCTAGAGCAACCCTCCCGCGCCGGGCGCGGGTGGCGCCGCGGCGCCGCCCGGTCGGGGCGTGGTGCAGACCGGGCAGCCATCTTGAGCAGCGAACAGTTCCAGCGTATCGGGCGCCTGCCGCCGTACGTCTTCAGCATCGTCAATGACCTGAAGGCGCGCGCGCGCGCGGCCGGAGAGGACATCATCGACTTCGGCATGGGCAATCCCGACCAGCCGACGCCGCGCCACATCGTCGACAAGCTGGTGGAGGTCGCGCAACGCCGCGACACCCATCGCTACTCGATGTCGCGCGGCATACCGCGCCTGCGCCGTGCCATTGCCGGCTGGTACGCCACCCGCTTCGGAGTCGAGTTGGACCCCGAGCGCGAGACCATCGTCACCATCGGCTCCAAGGAAGGCCTGGCGCACCTGGCGCTCGCGACCACCGGCCCGGGCGATGCCGTGCTGGTGCCAAGCCCGGCATACCCGATCCACCCCTACGGCTTCGTGATCGCGGGCGCGGACATCCGCCTCGTACGGCTGTTGCCGGACAGCGATTTCTTCGCCGACCTCGAACGCGCCATCCGCGACACCTGGCCGCGGCCCAAGATGCTGGTGCTCAACTTTCCGGCCAATCCGACGGCGCGCTGCGTGGACCTCGAGTTCTTCGAGAAAATCGTCGCCATCGCGCGCGAGTACGGCATCTGGGTGGTGCACGACATCGCCTACGCCGAGATCTGCTTCGACGGCTACCGCCCCCCTTCGATCCTGCAGGTTTCCGGCGCCAAGGACATCGCGGTGGAGTTCTACTCGTTGTCCAAGACCTACAACATGCCCGGCTGGCGGGTCGGGTTCATGAGCGGCAACGCGACCCTGGTGGAGGCGCTCGCGCGGATGAAATCCTATCTCGACTACGGGATGTTCACGCCCATCCAGGTCGCTTCCATCACCGCGCTGGAGGGCGACCAGGCGTGCGTGCAGGAGATCCGCGAGACCTACCGCAGCCGGCGCGACACGCTGTGCGACGGCCTGCAGGCCGCCGGCTGGCCGGTGGCACGCCCGGCGGCGACCATGTTCGTGTGGGCCGAGATCCCCGAGCCCTTCGCCCGCCTCGGCTCGCTGGAGTTTGCCAAGCACCTGCTGCGCGAAGCGCGCGTCGCGGTCTCTCCCGGGGTCGGCTTCGGCGACTACGGCGAGGGCTGGGTGCGCTTCAGCCTGATCGAGAACGAGCACCGCACGCGCCAGGCGCTGCGCGGTATCCGCGCAATGCTGCGTAACCCGGATGCGGGCACGGCTTCAGCACCGGCGCAAAGTGCACGCTGAGCGCCCGCGCCGACCCCCAGGGAGTACGAATTGGACCCCGTCAAGGTAGGACTGCTAGGGCTCGGCACGGTGGGCGGCGGTACGGTCACCGTCCTGCTGCGCAACGCCGAGGAGATCGCACGGCGCGCGGGGCGCCCGATCGTCGTCTCGCACGCCGCACGCAATGGCGCGCGCGCCCGCGAACTCGGGCTGCACGAGGCACGCATCAGTGCCGATCCGTGGGAGGTGGTGCGCGACCCGGAGGTCGCCGTGGTGGTGGAATTGATCGGTGGCGAACAGCCGGCACGCGACCTGGTGCTGGCCGCGATCGCGGCCGGAAAGCACGTGGTGACGGCCAACAAGGCGCTGATCGCCCTGCACGGCAACGAGGTCTTCGCGGCGGCGCGCGAGCGCGGCGTGATGGTGGCGTTCGAGGCGGCGGTGGCCGGCGGCATCCCCATCATCAAGGCGATCCGCGAGGGCCTGGCCGGCAACAGCATCGAGTGGCTGGCCGGCATCATCAACGGCACCAGCAACTTCATTCTGACCGAGATGCGCGATCGCGGCCGCGAGTTCGACGCGGTGCTGGCCGAAGCGCAGCAACTGGGCTACGCCGAGGCCGACCCGAGCTTCGATATCCACGGCACGGACGCGGCGCACAAGCTCACGATCCTCGCTTCGATCGCGTTCGGCGTGCCGCTGCAGTTCGAGCGTGTGTACATCGAGGGCATCGAGCGGATCAGCGCGGCCGATACCGCCTACGCCGGCCAACTCGGGTATCGCATCAAGCACCTCGGCATCGCCCGCCGGGTCAACGGCGCGTTGGAACTGCGGGTGCACCCGGCGCTGATCCCGCAGCGCTGCCTGCTGGCGAGCGTGGACGGCGTCATGAACGCGGTGCTGGTCAAGGCCGACGCGGTGGGGCAGACGCTCTACTGCGGGCCCGGCGCCGGCGCCGAGCCGACCGCCTCCTCGGTGGTGGCGGACCTGGTCGACGTGGTGCGCACGCTCACCGCCGACCCCGGCAACCGCGTGCCGCATCTGGCGTTTCAGCCGGACGCGCTGTCCGACGCCCGCATCCTGGACATCGCCGAAGTGCAATCGGCGCACTACCTGCGCATGCAGGCCCGGGACGAACCCGGCGTGATGGCAGACATCAGCCGGATCCTGGGCGACCGGGGGATCAGCATCGAGGCGATCCTGCAGAAAGAGCCCGAAGCGGGGGCCGACAGCGTGTCGCTGATACTGCTGACCCGCAGGGTGGTCGAGCGACAGCTCGCCGCGGCGTTGGGCGAGATCGCCGCTCTACCGAGCGTCGGCGCCGACATCGTCCACATTCGCATGGAGACCCTGCAGTGACAGAGTTCGCCGGCTATACGGGCCTGATCGACCGCTACCGGGCGCGACTGCCGGTCGGCGACGCGCCCGCGATCTCGCTCGCCGAGGGCAACACGCCCCTGATACCGCTGGTCAACCTGGCCAGACGCCGCGGTCTCGACCTGAGGCTGTACGCCAAGTACGAGGGGCTGAACCCGACCGGTTCGTTCAAGGACCGCGGGATGACGGTGGCGGTGACCAACGCGGTGGCGGCGGGAGCCGAAGCGATCGTCTGCGCCTCGACCGGCAACACGTCGGCCGCCGCTGCCGCGTACGCCGCGCGTGCCGCGATCAAGGCGTTCGTGCTGATCCCGCAGGGCAAGATCGCCCAGGGCAAGCTGGCGCAGGCGATGATGCACGGCGCGGTGGTGCTGCAGATCGAGGGCAACTTCGACGCGGGCATGCGCATCGTTCGCGAGATCGCCGAGCACGCCCCGGTTACCGTGGTCAACTCGATCAACCCCCACCGGCTGCAGGGGCAGAAGACCGCGGCCTTCGAGGTGATCGAGCAACTCGGGCAGGCGCCGGACTATCACTGCCTGCCGGTCGGCAACGCCGGCAACATCAGTGCCTACTGGATGGGCTACAACGAGGAGGTCGCGGCCGGCAACGCCGGGTCTCGCCCGCGCATGCTCGGCTACCAGGCCGCCGGGGCCGCGCCTTTCATTGCCGGCAGGCCCGTCGCCGACCCGGAGACGGTGGCGACGGCGATCCGCATCGGTAACCCGCAGAGCTGGGACCTGGCGCTCGCCGCGCAACGCGAGTCGAACGGCTGGTTCCAGGACTTCGACGACGAGACCATCCTCGATGTCCACCAGGCGCTCGCCGCCGAGGAGGGGCTGTTCTGCGAACCGGCGTCGGCGATCGCGGTGGCCGGCGCGTTGCACGACGCCGCCGAGGGGCGGATCGCGCCCGGCAGCACGGTGGTGTGCACACTCACCGGGCACGGCCTGAAGGACCCCGATTCCGCCATGCGCCAGACGCGCGGGGAAGTGCTGTCGGTGGCCGCCGAAATCGGCGCGATCAAGAAAGCGGTGTTGTCCAACCTGTGAGGAGGGCGCGGGCTCAGATACCGAGCACCGCCGCGACCACCGCCCACAGCGAGAGCGCCAGGGCGCCGAGCGCCACCGCGTAGAGCGCGCCGCGCGTGAAACGCACGAGTCCGCCCTCGGCCGGCAGCATGCGCGCCACCAGCAACGCCGCGGCGACCAGCAACAGCATCAGGATGACCAGGTGCATGGCTCGCTCAGGTAGTCCTCGAGTAGCTGGAGGAAGTGTGCCCGGGTGATCTCCTCGGCGCCCAGACGCAGCAAGTGTGCGGACGTGATCTGGCAGTCGATCAGCGCGACGCCCGAATTGTGGCACAAATCCGCCAGCGCCACCTTGGAGGCGTCGGCGACCCGCGAGAACATCGATTCGCCGAAGAACATGCGCCCCAGGCGTACGCCGTACAACCCGCCCGCCAGCCCTCCGTCGAGCCAGCACTCGATGCTGTGCGCGTAGCCCAGTTCGAACAGTCGCATATAGGCGCTGGCCATCTCCGGCACGATCCAGGTGCCGGCGGCGTCGCGCCGGGGCTCGGCGCAGGCGGTGACCACGGCCTCGAACGCCGTGTCGCGGCGGATCTCGAAGCCGCGGTTACGTAACGACCTGCGCAGACTGCGCGTCACGCGCAGCTTCTCGGGGCGCAGCACGCAGCGCGGGTCGGGCGACCACCACAGCACCGGCTCGCCTTCGCTGTACCAGGGAAAAATCCCGCCGCGATAGGCGCGCAGCAAGCGTTCGGGCGCCAGCGCGCCGCCTGCCATCAGCAGGCCGTTGGGTTCCTCGAGCGCGCGCCCGACGTCGGGAAACGGCGTGGTGACGTCATCGGGCGCGAGCAACGGGATGGGCATCGGCGGTTTCGCGGGTCAGCCGTCCCGCCGAAACGGCAGCAGCTCGTGCAGCTGTTCGCACTGCTCGCGCATCATCGGCAGTTCCTCGGCCAGGTAACGCCCGACGGCGTCGTGAAACGCCGGTTCGGCCAGCCAGTGCGCCGACCACGTCGGCACGGGCCGAAAACCGCGCGAGATCTTGTGCTCGCCCTGAGCGCCCGGCTGAAAGCGCTCGAGGCCGTGCTCGATGCAATAGTCGATGCCGCGGTAGTAGCAGGTCTCGAAGTGCAGGCTGTGAAACTGTTCGCGGCAACCCCACACGCGACCGTAGAGCGTGCCGCCGCCGGCCAGCATCAGCGCGCCCGCGACCGCCCGGCCCTCGAAGTAGGCGAGCACCACCACCACCCGGGCGCCCAACGTGCGGCCGATCTCGCGGAAGAACCCCAGCGTGAGGGTAGGGAACCCCCACTTGCGCTCGTAGGTGGCGAGGTAGAAATCGTGCAGCACCTGCCACTCGGTGGCGCTCAGTTCGTGCCCGTGCAGGGTACGCAGGCTGATGCCCTGTTCGGCGACGCGCCGCCGCTCCCGGCGCAATTTCTTGCGCTTGCGCGAGGCGAAGCGGCCGAGGAACGCCTCGAAATCGGCATAGCCCTCGTTGTGCCAGTGATACTGGCAACCCATGCGGCGCAGCAGTCCGCCCGCGCTCAGGAGGTCGATTTCCTCGTCGGTGGTGAACAGCCAGTGCACGCCGCTGAGGTTGCGGGCGCGGGCGTACTCGCCGACCGCCTGCTGCAACGCGCTCGCCACCGCTTCGAAGTCCTCGCCGGGGGCCACGAGCAGGCGCCGCCCCGGGGCCGGCGTGTAGGGCACGGCGACGATCAGTTTCGGGTAGTACTCGAGCCCGTGGCGCTGGTAGGCGTCGGCCCAGGCCCAGTCGAACACGAACTCGCCGTAGGAGTTGTATTTCAGGTAGGCGGGTGCGGCCCCCAGCAGGCGGCCGCCCGGGGCACGCACGGCGAACGGGCGGGGCAGCCAGCCGTGGCGTTCGCCGAGACAGCCGTGGCGCTCGAGCGCGATCAGGAACTCGTGGCTGAGGCAGGGATTGGCGTCGCCGCCGAGCGCGTTCCACTCCTCGGCGCCGAAGGCGCTCAACGATTCGTGAACGCTTACCTGCATACGAATGGCGCCGGCGCGCGATGCGAGACCGCGCCCCGGGACGTCGCCTCAGTCCAGGGAATCCAGGTACTTCTCGGCATCCAGCGCCGCCATGCAGCCGCTGCCCGCCGAGGTCACCGCCTGGCGGTAGACGTGGTCCATGACGTCGCCGGCGGCGAATACGCCCGGCACCGCGGTGGCCGTGGCGTTGCCCTGCAAACCGCTGGCGACGGTGATATAGCCGTTCTCCATCGGCAACTGGCCCTCGAAGAGCTGCGTGTTGGGGGTATGCCCGATGGCGATGAAAACGCCCGCCACCTCCAGCTCGCGCGTCGCCTGATCCAGCGTGCCGCGCATGCGGATTCCCGTGACCCCGGTGTCGTCGCCGAGCACCTCGTCGAGCACGTGGTTCCATTCGAGCCGCACGTTGCCGCTGCGCGCCTTCTCGAACAGCTTGCCCTGCAGCATCTTTTCCGCGCGCAGCGCATCGCGGCGGTGCACCAGCGTGACGCTGGAGGCGATGTTGGACAGGTACAGGGCTTCCTCCACCGCCGTGTTGCCGCCGCCGATCACGGCCACGTCCCGGCCGCGGTAGAAAAACCCGTCGCAGGTGGCGCAGGCCGATACGCCCTTGCCCTTGAAGGCATCCTCCGAGGGCAGCCCGAGGTAGCGGGCGCTGGCGCCGGTGGCGATGATCAGCGCGTCGCAGGTGTACTCGCCGCTGTCGCCGGCCAGCCAGATCGGCCGCCGGGCGAGGTCCACGGTGTGGACATGATCGAAGATCACCTGCGTGTCGAAGCGCTGGGCGTGCTCGAGCATGCGTTGCATCAACGCCGGTCCCTGCAGGCCCTCGACGTCCCCGGGCCAGTTGTCGACGTCGGTGGTGGTCATCAGTTGCCCGCCCTGTTCGATACCGGTGATCAGCACCGGCTCGAGGTTGGCGCGCGCCGCGTACACGGCCGCGGTGTAACCGGCCGGGCCCGAGCCGAGGATGAGTAGGCGGCAGTGGCGGGGATCGCTCATGTATAATCGCTCCGGAATTTTTTGCAGCCGGGCGCGCGCGCCACGGACCTGCCCCGGCTGGCAGCGGAGTGGGTGTGCAGCGCGAGGCGTGGAGCACGGCCACCAGCGGGAACGAGGCGCGAAATGGTACGAGACCGTGCCCGGCGGGTAAAGGCCGGCCCCGCGATGCGCCCGACAGCGTACCTGGCGCCCCGGCGGTCTCCGCGTCCCGGCGACGTCGCAGCCCGCCCCGGCAGCCCGCGCACGACGCAGCGCCCGGCTCGGTGAGCGTCGAAGCAGGCGCGCGGTCACTCCTGCGATCTGTTAGCATAAACAGCGTTTTATATTCCCTTGTTCATAAACTGACTGAGGATTGATGGCGCAGGCCACGCGCAAACGCCAAGCCCCTTACCCGCTGGCTTCCCAGGCTTCCCGCGCCTTGCGCGAGGGCGGCTTTTTCGTGCTGCTGGCGGTTTCGGCGTACCTGTTCATCGCGCTCGTGAGCTTCGACGTGCGCGACCCGGGCTGGTCGCACGTGGGCGGGGGCGGTGCGGTCGCCAACGCCGGTGGCAGCGCCGGCGCGTGGTTCGCCGACGTGTTCCTCAATCTGCTCGGCTATGTCGCGTTCCTGGTGCCGGTGCTGGTCGCCTACCTGGCGTGGGTGGTGTTTCGCGGCCGCCGCCCGGAGGTCGGGTTGAACGGCCACGCGTTGCGCTGGGGCGGCTTCGTGGTGCTGCTGATCGCCGCCGCCGGCCTCGGATCGATGCATTTCGCCGCGGCGCCCGGCAGCCTGCCACCGGGCGTAGATGCCGGCGGCCTGCTGGGACGCAGCGTGGGTGAACTGCTGGTCTCGGGTGTCGACGTGCTGGGCGCGACGCTGTTGCTGCTGGCGTTGTTCCTCGCCGCGGTGACGCTGTTCACCGGGTATTCGTGGTTCTCCATCATGGACCGGGTCGGGGGCTGGACGCTCGCCGCCACCGGGATGGCGCGCCGGCGCTGGCAATGGGTGAACGAGCAGCTGGCGGCGCGGCGGGCGCGCGAGCGGCGCGAAGAGGCGGTGCAGACCCAGCAGCGCAAGCCAAAACGCAAGGCGCCGCGGATCGAGCCGGTGATCCGGGTCGTCGAGCCGAGCGAGCGGGTGGCCAAGGAACGCCAGATCAAGCTGTTCGAGAATCCGCCGGAGACCGAGCTGCCGCCGTTGGCGCTGCTCGACGAGCCGGTTGCCGACCCCGGCGGCTACTCCGGCGAAGCGCTGGAAGCGATGTCGCGGCTGGTCGAACTCAAGCTCGCCGACTTCGGCGTGACGGTCGAGGTGGTGGCGGTACACCCCGGGCCGGTGATCACGCGCTTCGAGCTGCAGCCGGCGCCGGGCGTAAAGGTGAGCCAGATCAGCAACCTGGCGAAGGACATTGCGCGCTCGCTGTCGCTGATCAGCGTGCGCGTGGTGGAGATCATTCCGGGCAAGTCCACGGTCGGTCTCGAGGTCCCGAACGAGGCGCGCGAGCTGGTGCGCCTCACCGAGATCCTGCGCTCCAAGGCCTACGACAAGTCCGGCTCGCCGCTGACCATGGCGCTCGGCAAGGATATCGGCGGCAGCCCGGTGGTGGCAGACCTCACGCGTATGCCGCACCTGCTGGTGGCGGGCACGACCGGCGCCGGCAAGTCGGTCGCGCTCAACGCCATGCTGTTGAGCCTGGTGTACAAGGCGACCGCGCGCGACGTACGCCTGATCATGATCGACCCCAAGATGCTCGAGCTCAACATCTACGAGGGCATCCCGCACCTGCTGGCGCCGGTGGTCACGGACATGAAGGAGGCCGCCAACGCGCTGCGCTGGTGCGTCGGCGAGATGGAGCAACGCTACCGGGTGATGTCCTCGCTGGGCGTGCGCAACGTCGCCGGGTACAACCGCAAGGTGCGCGAAGCCATCGACGCCGGGCAGCCCATCCCCGACCCGCTGTACAAGCCGGAGCTGGCCCTCGACCCGCAGGCCCCGCCGCCCACCCTGGACACGCTGCCCTACATCGTCGTGGTGATCGACGAGCTCGCCGACATGATGATGGTGGTCGGCAAGAAGGTCGAGGAGTTGATCGCGCGCGTGGCGCAGAAGGCGCGTGCCGCGGGCATCCACCTGATCCTCGCCACGCAGCGCCCGTCGGTGGACGTCATCACCGGGCTGATCAAGGCGAACATTCCCTGCCGGATCGCTTTCCAGGTCTCCTCCAAGGTCGATTCGCGCACCATCCTCGACCAGACCGGTGCGGAGCAGCTACTCGGCCACGGCGACATGCTCTACCTGCCGCCCGGCACCGCCCACCCGCAACGCGTGCACGGCGCGTTCGTGGACGACGCCGAGGTCCACCGGGTGGTCGACCATCTGAAACGCGCGGGGCAGCCCGACTACGTGGAGTCGATCCTGAGCGATCCCGGCGAGAGCCTGTCGGGCGCGGGCGGCGACACCGACGGGGCGGAGCTCGACCCGCTCTACGACGAGGCGGTGGCGATCGTCACCGAGACCCGCAAGGCCTCCATCTCCTACGTGCAGCGGCGCCTGAAGATCGGCTACAACCGCGCCGCACGAATGCTCGAGGACATGGAGAACGCCGGCGTCGTGAGCGCGCTGCAGCCCAACGGTGCCCGCGAGGTGCTGGCGCCCCCACCGCCGGAGAGGTAACCGCCGCGTGAGCACCAGACAACTGCACTGTCTCGCCCTGGCCCTGTGCCCCTGGCTGGCGTTCGCCCAGCCGCTGACCGGGACCGAGCGGCTGCAGCAGTTCACCGACGAGCTGCAATCCCTGCGCGCCGATTTCACCCAGGCCCTGATCGACGCCGACGGGCGCCCGGTGCAGGAATCGCAGGGCAGCGTGGTGCTGCGCCGCCCGGGCCGCTTTCGCTGGGACTACCGCCTGCCGTACGAGCAACACATCGTCGCCGACGGCAAGCGCCTGTGGATCTACGATCCCGATCTTCGCCAGGTCACCGTCAAGGAGCTCGACGACGCGCTGGGCAATGCCCCGATCAACCTGCTCAGCCATCGCCGCGCGCTCGTCGACGAGTTCCTCATCCGCGACCTGCCGAGCCGCGACGGCCTGCAGTGGGTGGAACTGCAGCCGCGCATCAAGGACACCGACTTCACGCGCATCACGCTGGGCATCGACATCGAAGGGATGAAGGTCATGGAACTCGCCGACAGCTTCGGCCAGGCCACCCGTATCCGCTTCACGGGCGTCGAGATGAACACGGTCAGCAGCGACGAAGCCTTCGAGTTCGAGCCGCCGGCGGGTGTCGACGTCATCGGCAGCCCCTGAGCCCGCCGCGCACGGCGTGACCCGGGAACGCGCCCGTGCCGTCGGCCGAACTTCGCCGTGAGCGAGCAGGGCTCTTTGCTCGATAGCACCGACCTGCCCGGCCGGCCGCTGGCCGAGCGGCTGCGCCCGCAGGGGCCCGACGGCTTCGTCGGCCAGTCTCACCTGCTGGGCCCCGGCGGCCCGTTGCGACGCATGCTCGAGGGCGGCGCCCTGCACTCGATGGTGTTGTGGGGGCCTCCCGGCACCGGCAAGACCACGCTCGCACGCATGCTGGCGCGGCTGGCGACGGCGCGCTTCGTGACGCTGTCGGCCGTGCTGTCCGGGGTCAAGGACATCCGGGCGGCGGTGGAGGTCGCCCGTGCCGAGCGCGCGCGTGGCGTCACCACGCTGCTGTTCGTCGACGAGGTGCACCGCTTCAACAAGTCCCAGCAGGATGCGTTTCTACCGCACGTCGAGGACGGCACCGTCGTTTTCGTCGGTGCCACCACCGAGAACCCCGCCTTCGAGCTGAACAACGCGCTGCTGTCGCGTGCCCGGGTCTACGTGCTGAAAGCGCTTTCGAACGCGGACCTGGAGCAGTTGCTGGGTACGGCGCTGGCCGATCCACGCGCGTTCGCGGGCGAGCAGGTGGAGCTCACCCCGCAAGCGGCCGGCGCGCTGGTGGCGGCTGCCGACGGCGACGCCCGTCGCCTGCTGATGCAGCTCGAAATCGCAGTCGACCTGGCCGAAACCGTCGAAACCGCGCACGGGACCGTGCGCCGGGTCGGGACGCAGACGCTGGAACACGTGCTGCAGAGCAGCCTGCGGCGTTTCGACAAGGGCGGCGATGCGTTCTACGACCAGATCTCGGCCCTGCACAAGTCGATTCGCGGCTCAGACCCGGACGCCGCCCTGTACTGGTTGTGCCGGATGCTGGATGGCGGCTGCGATCCCAACTACATCGCCCGGCGCCTGCTGCGGATTGCCAGCGAGGACGTCGGCAATGCCGAGCCCCGTGCGCTGTCGCTGGTGCTCGAC
>JBFJWO010000074.1:0-13575 GCA_041623575.1 Gammaproteobacteria bacterium | reverse complement strand
GCCGAGCCCGAAGTTGCCGCCGAGCCCGAGGTTGCCGCCGAGCCCGAGGTTGCCGCCGAGCCCGAGGTTGCCGCCGAGCCCGAGGTTGCCGCCGAGCCCGAGGTTGCCGCCGAGCCCGAGGCCGCGGCCGAGCCCGAAGTCGCGGCCGAGCCCGAAGTCGCCGCCGAGCCCGAAGTCGCCGCCGAGCCCGAGGTTGCCGCCGACCCCGAAGCCGCCGCCGAGCCCGAGGCCGCCGCCGAGCCCGAGGCCGCCGCCGAGCCCGAGGCCGGGGAAACGCCGCCGGCCGAAGCCGTCGCGGCGAAGCCCGCCAAGAAGACGGCCGCCAAGAAGACCGTGGCCAAGAAGACCGCGGCCAAGAAGACCGTGTCCAAGAAGGCGGCAGCGAAGAAATCCAGCGCCAAGGCGACCGCTGCAGGCGACGCCCCCGAGTCCTGACACCGGCGTTACGAGAGGTTTTGCAGATGCAGATTACAGCGAGCATGGTGAAGGAACTGCGCGAGCGTACCGGCGCCGGCATGATGGAGTGCAAGAAAGCCCTGGTGGAGGCGCAAGGCGCCATGGACGAAGCCGCCGAGCACCTGCGCAAGTCCGGCGCCGCGAAGGCCGACAAGAAGGCGGGGCGCGTGGCGGCGGAGGGCACCGTGGAGGTCCTGCTCGACGCGGACGGCACCCGCGGCGCGCTGGTCGAGATCAACAGCGAGACGGATTTCGTCGCCAAGGACGACAACTTCCGGGCATTCGCCGAGAGCGTCGTGCGACGGGTGCTCGACGCGCAGCCGGCAGATCCGCAGGCCCTGGCGAGCCTCGACCTCGACGGGCGTACCGTCGAGGTGGCACGCCAGGAACTGGTCGGCAAGGTCGGCGAGAACATCCAGGTACGCCGCTTCGAGGTCCGCGCCAGCGACGGCGGCCGTTTCGGCCTGTACCGCCATGGTGCGCGCATCGGCGTGCTGGTCGAGATGCAGGGCGGGGACGAAGCCCTGGCCAAGGACGTGGCCATGCACATCGCGGCCAGCCGGCCGTTGTGCGTCGCCGAGGACCAGGTCCCGGCGGCGGTGCTCGAGAAGGAAAAGGAGATCTTCGCCGCGCAGGCCGCCGACAGCGGCAAGCCGCCGGAAATCGTCGAAAAAATGGTCCAGGGCCGGCTCAAGAAGTACCTCGGTGAGATCACCCTGCTCGGCCAGCCGTTCGTCAAGGACCCCGACCAGACCGTGGCGAAACTGCTGAAGGCAGCCGGCGCCAGGGTGGTGTGGTTCCAGCGCTACGAAGTGGGCGAGGGCATCGAGAAGAAGCAGGAGAACTTCGCCGACGAGGTGATGGCGCAGGTCAAGGGCAGCTGAGCGCAGCACCGGGCTGCGCCCGAACTCCCGAGCCGGGCTGGCGACGGTCCGGCTTTTTTGTGGCCGCCCGGGACGCCACCGCTTCGCCGCCCCCCGGCGCGGCTCACGAAGCGCGCCCCTCGCCGAGCCGCTATAATCGCTGCGCGCCGAACCGCCCGGTGCGGCGGCCAACGCAAGGCGATCGATGAACACCCAGGCAAGACGGATCGTATTGAAGCTGAGCGGCGAGGCGCTGCTGGGCGACTGCGACTACGGCATCGATCCCAACTACATCAAACGCATCGCCGAGGAGATCGCCGAACTGGTTCGCCTGGAAGTGGAAACGGCGCTGGTGATCGGCGGCGGCAATATCTTCCGTGGCGCCGGCCTCGCCGAGGCAGGGATGGACCGGGTCACGGCCGATCACATGGGCATGCTGGCCACCGTGATGAACGCGCTGGCCATGCAGGACGCCCTGGAGCGCGTCGGCGTCAACTGCCGGGTGATGTCGGCGCTGCGCATGAACCAGGTCTGCGAGGACTACATCCGGCGTCGGGCGATCCGCCACCTGCAAAAGCAGCGCGTGGTGATCTTTGCCGCCGGTACCGGCAATCCCTTCGTGACCACCGACTCGGCGGCGAGCCAGCGCGCAGTCGAGATCGGTGCGGACCTGGTGCTCAAGGCGACCAAGGTCGACGGCGTGTTCGACCGCGACCCGGAAAAACATCCCGACGCCCGCAGGTTCGACCACGTCACCTACGACGAGGTGCTAAAGCGCGAGCTCAAGGTGATGGACACGACCGCGATCGTCATGTGTCGCGATCACGATCTCAAACTCCAGGTGTTCAACCTCAACAATCCCGGTGATCTGCTGAGGGCGGTAAGGGGCGAGCACGTCGGCTCCATTGTGGAGAGGAAAAGCCATGATCAATGACATCATCAAAGACGCGCGAATCCGCATGGGCAAGAGCGTCGAATCGCTCAAGCACGAACTCGCCAAGATCCGCACCGGGCGGGCGCACACCAGTCTGCTCGACCATGTGCACGTCGAGTACTACGGTGCCGAGGTGCCGCTCAGCCAGGCGGCCAAGGTGACGGTCGAGGACTCGCGTACGCTGAGCGTGACGCCCTGGGAGAAGGCCATGGTGCAGGTCATCGAGAAAGCGATCATGAGCTCGGACCTCGGGCTCAACCCCGCCACCGCCGGTGAAGTGATCCGCATCCCGATGCCGCCGCTCACCGAGGAACGGCGCAAGGACCTGGTCAAAGTGGTCCGCCACGAGACCGAGAACGGACGCGTGGCGGTACGCAACATCCGCCGCGACGCCCTGCACCACCTCAAGGACCTGCTGAAGGAGAAGGAGATCTCCGAGGACGAGGAACGCCGCGCCGAGGACGAGGTCCAGAAGCTCACCGACCAGTTCATCGCCGAGATGGAAAACCAGCTGCAGACCAAGGAGCAGGAGTTGCTGGAGGTCTGAGGGCAGCTCGGGGCGCGAGCAGGGGCGAGATGCACCGGCACGGCACAGGCTCGCGACGCGCCCCCGGGGTGCGCCCGTGAGCCTGCCACGACACATCGCCGTGATCATGGACGGCAACGGGCGCTGGGCGCGGGCCCGTGGCCTGCCGCGTTCGGCCGGGCACCAGGCCGGCGTGGCCGCGACCCGCGGCCTGGTGGAGCAATGCGCCACCCGCGGTATCGAGGTGTTGACGATCTTCGCTTTCAGCAGCGAGAACTGGCGCCGGCCGGCGCGCGAGGTGCAGTTGCTGATGGAACTGTTCCAGCGCACCATCAAGAGCGAAACCGCGCGGCTGCACGAACACGGCGTCAGGGTGCGCTTCATCGGCGAGCGCGGGCGCTTCTCCCGCGCCCTGCAGGGGCGCATCGCCAGCGCCGAGGAACTGACCGCCGGCAACGACGGCCTGACCCTGATGATCGCCGTGAACTACGGCGGGCGCTGGGACCTCACCCAGGCCGCGCGGCGTTTGTACACCGACATCGTGGCGGGGGTGCGCGACGGCGCCGCAATCGACGAGGAAACGCTGGGCGGCTACCTTGCCAGTGCCGGCCATCCCGACCCGGACCTGTTCATCCGCACCGGCGGCGAGCAGCGCATCAGCAACTACCTGCTGTGGCAACTCGCCTACACGGAGCTCTATTTCACCGATGTCCTGTGGCCGGACTTCGACGCCGCGGCGCTGGAGCAGGCGCTCGATTTTTTCGCCCGCCGCCAGCGCCGCTTCGGGCTCACCGGCGAGCAGATCGGCAACGCGGGCGAACGTGCTTAGGCTGCGCGTCATCACCGGGGTGATCCTGGCGAGCGTGATCGTCGGCGCGGTGCTGGCGCTCGACACGGCGTGGCTCGGCGTGCTGCTCGGCGCGATCACCCTGATCGGCGCCTGGGAGTGGGCGGACCTGAGCGGCGTGCCGGGCTGGCCCGGCCGGGCGGCCTACCTGGCCGGGTTGCTGGCGCTGGCCGGGCTCCTGCTGGCCTACGTGCCGAGCCTGGCGGTGCTGGTGCTGGGGGCAGGCTGGTGGCTCGCCGTCGCCTGGCGCATCGCGCTCGGGCGCCCGGCGCCGGTGCACGCGGGCGCCGTCAGCGGCGCCTGGCTGGTGGCCGGGCCGCTGACCCTGCTGCCGGCGTACGTGGCGATGTTGTCCCTGCACGCGAGCGAAGGCGCCGTGTTCCTGCTCTATGCGCTCGGCACCGTGTGGGTGGCCGACATCGGGGCCTACTTCGCCGGGCGGCGCTGGGGCCGGCGCAAGCTGGCGCCGGCGATCAGTCCCGGCAAGACCTGGGAGGGCGTTGCGGGCGCCGCGGCGCTGGTGGCGGTGTACGGTGCGCTCGGCGCCTGGCTGCTGGGGTTCGGCGCCGCGGCGGGCGTCGTTTTCGTGGCGCTGGTGCTGCTGGCCGGTGCGGCCTCGGTGGTCGGCGACCTGTTCGAGAGCCTGCTCAAGCGCGCCGCCGAGCGCAAGGACAGCGGTCGCCTGCTGCCCGGCCACGGCGGGGTGCTCGACCGCATCGACAGCCTGACCGCGGCGGCGCCGGTGCTCGCGCTCGGCAGCGCCCTGCTGGCGCGCGCCTGAACGCCGCGCCGACGGAGGAACGGTCATGAGACAGGTCTGCATACTGGGCTCCACGGGGAGCATCGGCGAGAGCACGCTGCAGGTGCTCGCGGCGCACCCGGACCGCTACCGGGTGTGCGCGCTGAGCGCGGCCCGTAACGCGCAGGCGTTGCTCGAACAGTGCCGACGCTTCTCGCCGCGATTCGCGGTGCTCGCGTTCGCCGAACGCGCCGACTGGCTGGCCGCCGCGCTGGCCGAGTCGGGCCTGCCGACGCAGTTGCTGATCGGCGAGGAGGGGCTGGCACGCGTCGCTAGCCTGCCCGAGGTGGACACCGTGGTCGCCGGGATCGTGGGCGCGGCCGGGCTGGTACCGACCCTGCGTGCGGTGCAGGCCGGCAAGCGGGTGTTGCTGGCCAACAAGGAGGCGCTGGTCATGTCGGGCGAGCTGCTGCTCGCCGCCGCGCGGGAGAGCGGCGCGGCCCTGCTGCCGGTGGACAGCGAGCACAACGCGCTGTTCCAGTGCCTGCCGGCCGGTTTCGAGTCGGGCCTCGAGGCGGCGGGCGTCAGCGAGCTGGTGCTGACCGCCTCCGGCGGCCCGTTTCGCGACCGCCCGCTGGCCGAGCTGGCCCGGGTCACGCCGGCCGAAGCCTGCGCGCACCCCAACTGGGACATGGGCCGCAAGATCTCGGTCGATTCCGCGACCATGATGAACAAGGGCCTGGAGGTCATCGAGGCGCACTGGCTGTTCGGCGCGCACCCGGGACAGATCGGCGTGTGCCTGCACCGCGAGAGCATCGTGCATTCGCTCGTGCGCTACGTCGACGGCTCGGTGCTGGCGCAGCTCGGCAACCCCGACATGCGCACCCCGATCGCGCACGCGCTGGCCTGGCCGCAGCGAATCGGCTCGGGCGTGGCCCCGCTCGACCTGACGCGGGCCGGGACGCTCAGCTTCGAGCCCGTCGACGCACGGCGCTTTCCCTGCCTGGGCCTGGCCTACGAGGCGCTGGCCGCGGGCGGCTCGGCGTGCGTGGTGCTGAACGCCGCCAACGAGGTCGCGGTGCACGCCTTTCTCGATGGTAAGCTGCGTTTCGACCGAATTCATGAAATCATCGCGCGATCCCTGGCCGATACGCGCACGCCAGGCACCGCGCGGGAGCGCCCGGGCGAGCCCGCCGAGGGCGCCGCGGCCGCGGCGGGATCGCTGGCAGCGATCATCGCCGCCGACGCCGCTGCGCGCCGCGTCGCCGCCGAGCACGTGGCCCGATTCTCGGAGGCAGATGCCGCATGATCGACGTCCTAGTCAGCGTTTTCGCGTTCATCGTCGCGCTCGGCGCGCTGATCACTTTTCACGAGTACGGCCACTTCTGGGTGGCGCGGCGCCTCGGCGTGAAGGTGTTGCGTTTCTCGATCGGCTTCGGGCGCCCGATCTGGCGCCGCACCGGGCGCGTCGACGACACGGAGTACGTCGTCGCGGCGATCCCGCTCGGCGGCTACGTGAAAATGCTCGACGAACGCGAAGGGCCCGTGGAGCCCGCCGAGCGGGGCCGTGCGTTCAACACCCAGAGCCTGGCACGGCGCACCGCCATCGTGGTGGCCGGGCCGCTCGCCAACTTCATCCTCGCCATCGTCGCCTACTGGGGCACCTTCGTGATCGGCATCAGCGGCATAGTGCCGCTGGTCGGCGAGGTCGATCCCGCCACCCCGGCCGGGCGCGCAGGCTTCCAAACCGAGGACCGCATCCTCGGCATCAACGAGACCGAGACGCCCACCTGGGCGCGCGTGCGCATCGTGCTCCTGGAGGAGGCGTTGCACGACGAGGGGCCGTTGCGCATCGAGGTCGAGGAAGCCGGGGGCACGCTGGCGCTGCGCACGCTGGTGCTGCCGGAGCGCTCGCTGCTGAAGGACGAGGGCGACTTCGTGCGCGAGCTCGGGCTCAGCCAGTGGCTGCCGAGCGTGCCGGCGCTGATCGGCGGGGTCATCGAGGACGGCGCCGCGCAGGCCGCGGGTCTGCGCGCAGGCGACCTGGTCGTGAGTGCGGACGGTACGCCCATCGCCGACTGGCGCCACTGGGTGGAGTACGTGCGCGCCCGCCCGCTGCAGGCGATCGAGGTCACGATCGAACGCGACGGGCAGCGCCTGCAGCTGCCGCTGCGTCCCGCGGAAAGGGCCGCGGACGGCGCGGTGATCGGCTACATAGGGGCCTACGAGACGGCGTCCAGGGAGCTGCTCTCGCGCCTGCGCACCCGCGTTCGCCACGGCCCGATCGAAGCCGTCGGCGAGGCCGTCGGGCGCACCTGGGAGATCACGGTGCTGACGCTGCGGGTGCTGGTCAAGCTGGTCACCGGGGAGGCGGCGCTGCGCAACATCAGCGGGCCGATCACCATTGCCCAGTACGCCGGCCAGTCGGCCAGCATCGGCATCGACCACTTTCTCAATTTCCTGGCACTGATCAGCATCAGCCTCGGGGTGTTGAACCTGCTGCCGATCCCGGTGCTCGACGGCGGGCATCTGCTCTACTTCCTGGTCGAGGCCGTCACCCGCCGCCCACCCTCGGAACGGCTGCTGCTGTACGGGCAGCAGCTCGGGCTGGTCATCCTGATCGGGCTCATGGGACTCGCCTTCTACAACGACATCGCGCGTCTCATGGGCTGACGTATGCGGAGGGCATGGGTCTGGCTGTTCGCGACATCGCTGTTGTTCGCGCTCCCCGCTAGCGGGCCGACGCGCGCGCAGGCGCAGGAGTTCACCGTTTCCGCCATCGAGATCCGCGGTAGCGATCGCATCAGCGTCGGCACGGTGCTGAACTACCTGCCGATCCGCGTCGGCGACAGCGTCGCTCCCGACGGCGTCAGTGCCGCCATTCGCGCTCTCTACGCAACCGGCTTGTTCCGCGACGTGAGCGTGGGTCGTTACCGCGACGTGTTGGTGGTCACCGTCCAGGAGCGCCCGGCGATCGCGCGCGTGAACGTCGAAGGCAACAAGCTGATCGACGACGAGCAACTCGACCAGTCGCTGGAGCAACTCGACATCGCGCGCGGGCGCGTGTTCAACCGCTCGGTGCTGGAGAAGATCGAGCAGGAACTGCAGCGGCTGTACTTCAGCCAGGGCTACTACGCGATGAGCCTCAAGACCTCGGTGGAGGAACTCGAGCGCAACCGCGTGAACATCAACATCGACATCTTCGAGGGCGACAACGCGCGCATCCGCCATATCGAGGTCACCGGTAACCGCTCGTTCTCCGAGGAGGAGTTGCTGGACCTGCTGGAATCGGGGACCGACAGCGGCGTGTTCAGCAGCGCCGACGAGTACTCGAAAGCCAAGCTGTCGGGTGACCTCGAGCGGTTGCGCTCTTTCTACCAGGACCGCGGCTTCGTGCGCTTCGAGATCGTCTCCACCCAGGTGTCGATCTCCTCTGACAAGCGCGAGATGTACATTACCATCAACGTCGACGAAGGCGCCCAGTACGACGTCGACCAGATCGTTCTCACCGGCGAGTTTCCCGTGCCCGAGAGCACGCTGCGAGAACAGTTGCGAATCGAATCCGGCACGCGCTTTTCGCGCAAGCTGACCGCGCAGAGCGCCTCCAACATGGCGAGCGTGCTCGAAGAGCAGGGCTATGCGTTCGCCGACGTCCAGATCACGCCGCAGATCGACGACGAAACCCGCCGGGTCGACCTGACGTTCAACATCGTGCCGGGAAAGAGAGCCTACGTGCGACGCATCGAGTTCGTCGGCAATTCCAAGACCCGCGACAACGTCTTTCGGCGCGAATTGCGCCAGTTCGAAGGCGGTTGGTACTCGCCGCGCAAGGTCTCGCGCTCGCGGGTGCGCATCCAGCGCCTGAGCTTCATCGAGAGCGTGACCGTCGATACGGTCAAGGTGCCGGGCAGCGACGACCAGATCGATCTCAAGGTCACCGTCAAGGAACGCCCCGCGGGTTCGTTCAGCCTCGGCCTGGGCTTCTCCTCCTCGCAGGGCGCGTTGCTGAACGTCGGTCTCTCGCAGGAGAACCTGTTCGGCAGCGGCAACCGGGTGGCGCTGTCGCTGGATACCTCCGCCTCCAACCGTCAGGTCAGTTTCTCCTACACCAACCCGTACTACACCGACGACGGCGTCAGTCGCAGCTTTCGCGTGTTTGCGCGCGAGACCGACGCCGGCGAGATCACTACGACGTCCGACTACCTGACCGACGCCTACGGCGGCAGCGTGCGCTACGGCATTCCCCTCAGCGAGTTCACGACCATGCGCCTTGGCGCCGGCATCGAGCGGACCGACGTGACCACGACGTCGCAGACCCCGGACCACATCCTCGATTTCATTGCCGCCGAGGGTGACCTCTACGACGTGGCCAACCTCACCGCGGGCTGGACCCACGACACGCGTAACCGCACGGTCTTCGCCGAGAGCGGCGCCCGGCACATGATCAACTTCGAGATCGCCATTCCCGGCAGCGACCTCGAGTACTACAAGAGCGGCTACGACTTCGAGTTCTTCACCCCGTTCACGGACCGCCTGGTGTTCTCGTTTCGTGCGGACATCGACGGGGGCGACGGGCGCGAAGGCCTAGACGAGTTGCCGTTCTTCGAGAAATACTTCACCGGCGGCGTGCGCTCGCTGCGAGGCTACCGGGCGTTCTCGCTCGGGCCGCGCGATTCGAACGGCAACACCAAGGGCGGCGACTTCAAGTCGGTGTTCACGACCGAGCTGATCTTTCCGCCGCCGTGGCTCGAGGAAAGCGGCAGCACGCGGTTCAGCGTGTTCGTGGACGCGGGCAACGTGTTCGAGGACTTCGCCGCGTTCGACGAGGACGAGTTGCGCACCGCCGTCGGCGTGTCGTTCAACTGGCTGTCCCCGGTGGGGCCATTGACTTTCAGTTTCGCCCAGGCGTTAAATGACCGCGCTGAGGATGAGACCGAAAAGTTTCAATTCGCCATCGGCACTCTGTTTTGAACCGCCTTCCATCGCCCGCCGCCGGTGTGTGGCGTCTCCCGTGTTATAGTGCAGCGCTGCCGTGCGCGCTCAGCTGCTCGATACCATGACGACGACTACCCGCCACCTCAAGCTGCTCTGCTGCCTGCTGCTCTGCACCCTGGCCGCGGCCGCCGATGCGCAGGAAACCAAGATCGGGTTCGTCGATATCCCGTACGTCATCGACCGGGCACCCTCGGCCAAGGCCGCGAGCGCGCGCCTCGAGCAGGTCTTCGCGCCGAAGCAGAACGCCATTACCGACAAGCGGGCCGCACTCAAGGAGATGCGCGAGAAGCTCGAGCGCGACGGGCTGATCATGACCGCCGAGCAGCGCAGCGAGCTGGAGCTGCAGATCCGCACCCTCGAACGCCGCCTGCGCCGCGACGAGCAGGACTTTCGCGAAGAGCTGAACATCCAGAAAAACAATGAATTCAAGAAGGTACGCCTGTCGGTGATGAGCGCGATCGATCGCCTGGCCCGCGAGGGGGGGTTCGACCTCATCCTCAGCGACGGGGTATTGTTCGCGAGCAAGCGCCTCGACCTCACCGAGAGGGTGCTGGAGCAGATGCAGCGCGAGAGCCAGCGCGAATCCAACGGTGAGTAGCCGCGCCGCCGCGCCGCAGCAATGGCAGTGACGGTGCGCGAGCTGGCCGGCCACCTCGGTGCCGACTACCGAGGCGACGGCGAGCGGCGCCTGGAGCGCGTCGCGCCCCTGGACCGGGCCGGCGTCAACGATCTCAGCTTCCTCTCCGACGGCACCTACCGCCGCCACCTCGCGGGCACCGCGGCCGGGGCCGTGCTGATATCCACGGAGCTGGCCGATCAGTGCCCCACGACCGCGATCGTGGTCGCCGATCCCTACCTCGCCTACGCCCGTGCCGCGGCCTTGTTGCACCCGCTGCCCTGGCCGGCGCCGGGCGTGCACCCGCGCGCGTCCGTCGACCCGGGTGCGACGCTGGGGCCGGGTGTCGCGGTCGGCGCCAACGCGGTCATCGAAGCCGGGGTGAGCGTCGGGGCCGGCAGCAGCGTCGGCCCGGGCTGCTTCCTCGGCGAAGCGGTGCAGATCGGCGAGCGCTGCCGGCTGCATGCCAACGTCACCGTCTATCACCGCTGCCGGCTGGGCGACCGCGTGGTGGTGCACTCCGCGGCGGTGATCGGCAGCGACGGCTTCGGTTTCGCGAACGACGGCGGTAACTGGATAAAGATCCCCCAGCTGGGGATCGCCCGGATCGGCGACGACTGCGAGATCGGCGCCGGCACCACCATCGACCGAGGTGCCCTGCAGGATACGGTCATCGAGCACGGTGTGATACTGGATAACCAGATACAAGTTGCCCACAATGTGCGCGTAGGCGCGCACACGGCGATCGCCGGGTGCGTCGGTATCGCCGGCAGCGCCGACATCGGGTGTCACTGCCGCATCGGCGGCGGCGCCGGAATCCTCGGGCACCTGAGCATCGCCGACCACGTGCAGATCGCGGCCATGTCGCTCGTCACGCGGTCGATCACGGAGCCCGGCAGCTACGCTTCGGGCACGCCGCTGCAGGAAAGCCGGCAGTGGCGGCGCAATTACGCCCGTTTCCGGCAACTGGACGCCATCGCGAGGCGGGTATCGCGTATCGAGCAACGGGAACAGAAACCGGATGAGTGAGCACCAAGAGCAGACGGGCGGGTTGTCGATCCAGGAGATCCTGGACTACCTGCCGCACCGCTACCCGTTCCTGCTGATCGATCGCGTCGAGTCCTACCGGCTCGGCGAAACGCTGACCGCCATCAAGAACGTGACGGTCAACGAGCCCTGTTTCACGGGGCATTTTCCGGGCCGGCCGATCTTCCCCGGGGTGTTGATCCTCGAGGCCATGGCGCAGGCGACCGGGGTGCTGGCCTTCCTCACCACCGGCCACAAGGCGGACGACAAGTCGCTGTACCTGTTCGTCGGGGTCGACGACGCGCGCTTCCGCAAGCCGGTGACGCCCGGCGACCAATTGCGGATCGTGGTCGAGATCCTCAATCACAAGCGCGGCATCTGGAAGTTCCAGGCACGCGCCGAGGTCGACGGGGAGATCGTGTGCAGCGCCCACCTGATGAGCGCCCAGCGCCCGGCCTGAGGCCCCCGGACGCACGGGACGCGAGCGCCTTGATCCACCCCAGCGCAGTCATCGACGAACGCGCGCGCCTGGCCGCGGACGTCGAGGTCGGCGCCTACAGCGTGATCGGGGCCGACGTCTCGCTCGCCAGCGGCTGCCGGATCGGCCCGCACGTAGTCCTGAACGGCCCGCTGGCGATGGGCCGCGACAACCGGGTCTTCCAGTTCGCCTCGCTCGGCGACGCGCCCCAGGACCTGAAATACGACGGCGAAGCCACGCGGCTCGAAATCGGCGATCGCAACGTGTTCCGTGAGTACGCCACTGCCAACCGCGGCACCGTCGGCGGCGGCGGCGTGACCCGGATCGGCGACGACAACCTGTTCATGGCCTACACGCACGTCGCGCACGACTGCCAGGTCGGCAACAGCATCATCTTTTCCAACGCGGCGTCGCTCGCCGGGCACGTGGTGGTGGGCGATCGCGCGATTCTCGGCGGCTTCACCACGGTGCACCAGTTCAGCCACCTCGGCGAATACTGCTTCACCGGCCTGTCGTCCATGGTCAACCGGGACGTGCCCCCCTACGTCAAGGTCAGCGGCAACCCGATCAAGGCTTTCGGTATCAACTCGAACGGCCTGCGGCGGCGTGATTTCGCCGACGACACGATCCGCGCCTTGCAGAAGGCCTACCGGGCACTGGTTTACTCGCGGGGCCAACGCGCGGCCGCCGTCGACAGCCTGGAGCCTTTGCGCGCCCGCCACCCGGAGGTCGAGCGCTTCGTGCAATTCGTGCTGGCGAGCGAGCGCGGTATCGTGCGCTGAACCGACGCTCGGCGCCCCGCTATTCGCGCAGCATCTCCGCCACCAGTGCCGCTGCGTTGGCGCTGGCTCCGCCGTCGCCGAGGCGCCGCGCCACCTCGGCCAGGTCCGCGCGCATGCGCGAGGCGTAGTCCGCGTCCGTCAGCAGCCGGCGCAGTTCCGCCGCCACGGCCTGCGGGCGCGCGTCGTGCTGGACGAATTCGCTGACCACGCGCCGCCCGGCGACGATGTTCACCAGGCCGATGTCGTCGACCGTCAACAGCCGTTTCATCAGGTAGTAGTTGAGGCGCCCGACGCGGTAGACGATGGTCATGGGCACGCCCAGCAGGGCCGTTTCCAGGGTCGCCGTACCCGAGGACGTCGCGACCGCGTCGCAGCACTCCAGGGCATCGTAGGTCCGTCCCTCGACGATCCTGATCGACGTACGGCTGCGCGCGGTGATGCGCTCCAGCGGGCCGCGCTCGAGCGTCGGGGCGAGCGGCAGCAGGCAGGTCAGCGGGCCGATATCGTCCTCCAGGCGCTGCGCGGCCGCGGCCAGGATCGGCAGGATGCGGCTGACCTCGCCGGGCCGGCTGCCCGGCAGCAGGCCGACGCACGGGCGCCCGGGATCGATGCCGAGCTGTTCGCGGATCTCACCGCGCGCCCGCCCCGGAACCACCTCGTCGACGAGCGGATGGCCGACGAAGCGCACCGGCACGCCGGCCCGGCGATAGAGGTCGACTTCGAACGGGAACAGCACCGCCATCAGGTCGACGACCGCCGCGATCTCGTGGATGCGGTGCGGCCGCCATGCCCAGATCTGCGGGCTGATGTAGTAGAGCACGGGGATGCCCAGGCCCTTGGCGCAGTGAGCCAGCTTCATGTTGAAGCCCGGGTAGTCGACCAGCACCAGCAGGTCGGGGCGCCGCGCCGCCAGGGCGTCGCGCAGCCTGTCGAGCTCGCGCAGGATCTTGCGATAGTGGATGACGACGTCGACGAAGCCGATGAACCCCAGCTCGCGGCAGTCGACCAGCAGTTCCACGCCGGCGCCCGCCAGCCGCGGGCCGCCCATCCCGAAGAAGCCGGCCTCGCCGCCACGCGCAGCGTACGCCCGCACCAGGTTGGCGGCGTGCAGGTCGCCGGACGCCTCGCCGGCGCTGATGAGGATCTGTTTTCGGGTCACGTCTCGGGCCGGGGCCGTAGGGGAGGCGGCCGGGAGCCGGGATTCTGAGCGATGCCCGCCGGGCTGTCACTAGGCGGCCTGTAACACCTGACCGGGTACCGCCGGGCAGGTGGTCCGGATGCGGGTGCCAGGCCCGCGCGGGTCGCCGACGAGG
>JBFJWO010000073.1:0-13605 GCA_041623575.1 Gammaproteobacteria bacterium | reverse complement strand
TCTTCGCCCACAACCACCCGTCCGGCGTCGCCGAGCCGAGCGCTGCCGATGCGCGCATCTCGCGGCGCCTGAAGGACGCCCTGTCGCTGGTGGACGTGCGCATGCTGGACCACATCGTGGTCGGCGACGGCGAACTGGTGTCGCTGGCCGAACGCGGGCTGTTCTGAGCCGCCTTGCCGGCGCTGCTCGAACCCCTCCGGCCGGCCGGGGCGCGACCCGTGGCGACCGGATAAGCCGCGACGGCACGGCCCTTGCACCGTCCGGACCGGGCGCCGGAAGTTTGACAATCGATCCCCCGGCACCCGGGAGCCGAGGGCCATGCCGGACAGGACCAAGAAGGGCGCTGGAGCGCGCGATACCGCGGAATCGGCGGCGCTGATCGATCCCGCGACCGGGCTTGCGAGCCCCCGGCTGTTCGACCTCGAGGGCGCCGGCAATCTGGCGTTCGCGCGGCGCTACTGCCGCGACCTGGCGGTGATCTACTTTCGCCTCGATGGCCTGGACCGGGCCCGCGAGACACCGCACGGCCCGCTCGACGAAGTGCTGGTGCGCGAGTTCGTGCGCTGCCTGCGCCGGGAGGTCCGCACCGAGGACACGGTCGCGCGCCTCGGTACCGATCGTTTCGCGGTGCTGGCGCGCGAGATGGGCGCGATCGGCGCCCGCCAGCTTACCCGCCGGCTGTTGCACAGGATGCGCGACCTGCGCGGTATCGAGGCCGATCTGCGCCAGCTGAGCGTCGGCATCGCCACCCCGCGTGCCTACCACTGCCAGCAGTTCGCCGAGTACCGGGCGCTCGCGGCGCGTTGCCTGGATTCGGCCATCCAGGCGGGCGGCAACCGCGTGGTGGCCGCCCACGACAAGCACACCCTGCGCAAGTTGCGCGAGACACCGAAGCTCGCTTCCCGGCTGCCGCCCCCGGCCACCACCGGCGAACGGGCGGGCCTGGCGCCCGAGCAGAAGATCGACGTCACCATGTGGCTCATCGAGGAGGGGTTCATCGACCAGATCGAGCCCGACGAGGGCGCGGCCGCACGCTTCGCCCCGCTGCTGGAGAACGACCGCGAGCAGGTGCAGCTCGACCTCGGCGACGTGCGCGTGCAGTTGTCGCGCGGCTGAAACCGCGCACCCCGGGGCTTCAGGCCTCGCCCGGTTCCTCCCACACCTCTTCGAGCGCGCTCAGCAGCGAGTCGACCTGGCCGGTGGTGTGCGCCGCGGTGAGCGTCACGCGCAGCCGCGCGGTGCCGCGCGGTACCGCCGGCGGTGTCAGAGCCGGCACCAGGATCCCGGTACGAAACAGGGCCTCGCTGATGGCGAGCGCCCGCGCGCTGTCGCCGACCTCCAGGGGCTGGATCGGCGTGGTGGCGTCGCCGGGCCGCAGGCCGAGGCGAGTGGCGCCGCGGCGAAAACGGTCGCTCAGCGCCAGCGCCGACTCGCGGCGCCAGCCCTGGCTCTCCAGCAGCCCCAGGGCGACGCGCGCCGCCTCCGCCACGGCGCCCGGCATGGCGAGGCCGTAGCGATACGCCCGGGCGCAGCGCGCGATGGTCTCGATGAGCGGCCCGTCACCCGCGACGAAGGCGCCGCCGGTGCCGAGCGCGTTGGCGAAAGTCGCACTCAGCACGGGCACCTGCTCTGGCCCCACGCCGAAGCGTTCGCAACTGCCCTGGCCGCGCTCGCCCAGCACGCCGAAGCCGTAGCCATCGTCGACCATCAGCAGCGCGCCGGCCGCCGCGCATTCGGCGGCCAGGGCGCCGAGCGGTGCGCAGTCGCCGCCGGCCCCGAACACCCCGTCCGTTGCCACCAGCGTGCGCCCCGGCGCGCCGGCCGCGGACGCCCTGGCCAGGCGCGCGCGCAGCGAGCGCGCGTCGGCGTGCAGGAATCGGCGCGGGTGTGCCCCGCTGAGGCGCGCCGCGTCCAGCAGCGAGGCGTTGGCCTCGCGGTCCGCCAGCACGAGGTCGCCCGTCGTGCACAGCGCCCCGACCGCGCCGTGGTTGGCGAGGTCGCGATCGGCGAACAGCACCACCCGCTCGCGCCCGAGAAACGCGGCGAGCTCCTCTTCGAGCGCCCGGTGGGCCGTGGTGACGGCGTGGCCGAACAGCGGCGAAGCGGCGCCGGCACCCCATTCCCGGGCGCCCGCGGCCAGCGCTTCGACCACCAGCGGATGGCTGGCCAGCCCCAGGTAGTCGTCGCCGCAGAAGGCCAGCACGCGCCGGCCGTCGACGCGCATGATCGGCTGCGGCGGCGTCTGCGCGACGCGCCGGGGCGCCCGCAGGTTCTCTTCGCGTGCCGGGCCGCGCGCCACGCAGCGGTCCTTCAGGCCGCGGCGTCCCGGGTCCGCGCCGGCTCCAGCGGGTGCAGGCCGAGGCGGGCGAACAGCGCCTGGTCGTGCGCTTCGCCCGGGTTCGGCGTGGTCAGCAAGCGCTCGCCGTAGAAGATCGAGTTGGCGCCGGCGAAAAAGCACAACGCCTGCAGCTCGTCGCTCATGGATTCGCGGCCCGCCGACAGGCGCACCACCGAGCAGGGCATCAGTATGCGTGCGGCGGCCACGGTGCGTACGAACTCCAGCGGGTCGAGCGGTGCGGTGCCGTGCAGCGGTGTGCCCTCGACCTGCACCAGCAGGTTGACCGGCACCGACTCGGGGTGGCGCGGCAGGTTGGCCAGTTGCTGCAGCAGTCCGGCCCGGTCGGTGGCCGCCTCGCCCATGCCGACGATGCCCCCGCAGCACACGTTGATCCCGGCTTCGCGCACGTGCTGCAGGGTGTCCAGCCGGTCCTGGTAGGTGCGGGTGCTGATGATCTCGGGGTAGAACTCGGGCGAGGTGTCGAGGTTGTGGTTGTAGTAGTCGAGGCCGGCGTCTTTCAGCCGCCCGGCCTGCGCCGGGGTCAGCATGCCGAGCGTCGCGCAGGTCTCGAGCCCTTCCTCGCGCACCGCCCCGAGCAACTCGATCACCTTGTCGAGGTTCCTGTCGGTCGGGTTGCGCCAGGCGGCGCCCATGCAGAACCGGCTCGCCCCCGCCGCGCGCGCCGCGCGCGCCGCTTCGCGCACCTCGGCGAGCGGCAGCAGGCGTTCGCGCTCCAGGCCGGTGTCGTAGTGTGCGCTCTGCGGGCAGTAGGCGCAGTCCTCCGGGCAGGCGCCGGTCTTGATCGACAGCAGGGTGCTGATCTGCACGGCGTTGGGGTCGTGGCAGGCGCGATGCACGCGGTGCGCTTCGAACAGCAGGTCGTTCAGGGGCGCGCCCAGCAGGGCCTCGATTTCCTCTCGGCGCCAGTCGTGGCGCGTGGCTGGTCGTTCCGGCATGGGGGCAGGGTTTCCTCTGTTGCCCGGGTGCGCGGCCCTTGCCGGGCGGCGCCGCACCCTCGATCATTGTCACCCTCGCGAGGCTCGGGAGCGCAAGGATGCGTGAAGTCTACTACAGCGCGCGGCGCGGAATCGGTGCTGCCTGGCGCACGCTGGGGCGCACGCTCTACCCGCCGCATTGCCTGCTGTGCGGTGCGCGCGGCGCCGCCGGGCTCGACATCTGCGCTGCCTGCCGGGCCGATCTGCCGCTGAATTCGCAGCCGTGCGTGCGCTGCGCGAACCCGCTGGACGCGGCGTCCTCCGCGCGGGTCTGCGCGCGCTGCCTGCGGCGCCCTCCGGCGTATGAGCGGGTCCTGGCGCCGTTCCTCTACGCCCCGCCCCTCGATCACCTGGTGCTGACCTGCAAGTTCGGCGGCCGCCTCGAGCACGGCACCTTGCTCGGCGAGTTGCTGGGGCGATGGCTGGCGCACCGCCTCGCCGCGGCGGCGGTTCCCGACCGGGTGCTGCCCGTGCCGTTGCACCCGGCGCGGTTGCGCCGCCGCGGTTTCGACCAGGCGTCGCTGATCGCGCGCCAGGTGGCGATCGCCACGGGCGTGAAGCTCGCCCCGCCGCTGTTGCGCCGTACCCGCGCCACCGCGGCGCAGGCGGAACTCGCCGCCCGCCAGCGCCGCGGCAACGTGCGCGGCGCCTTCCGCCTGGCCGGGGAGGTACGCGGCCTGCACCTGGCCCTGCTCGACGACGTGATGACCACCGGGTCCACGGTGGAGGAGATCAGCCGCGTGCTGTTGCGGGGCGGCGCCGCCTCGGTGCAGGTCTGGGTGGTGGCGCGCGCTCAGCCGCCGGCGAGGTAGTCGAGCGCGATGCCGGCGAACACCACCAGGCCGAACCAGTTGTTGTGCAGGAACGCGGCGAAGCACGCCGCCGGCTCGCGGTCGCGGATCATCCACTGGTGGTGGTCGAACAGCGCTGCACCGAGCAGCAGAGCGATGTAGTAATAGGGGCCCAGGCCGGCGTTCACGCCGATCAGCACCAGCGTCAGCAGCAGCAGCACCTGCAGCGCGCCGACGATCAACCGGTCGTGCTGGCCGAACAGGATCGCGGTCGACCTGGCCCCCATGCGCAGGTCGTCCTCGCGATCGGCCATGGCGTACAGGGTGTCGTAGATCACCGCCCACAGGATGGCGGCGATGTACAGCAGCCAGGTCATGCGACTCAGGGTGCCGGTCTGTGCCGCCCAGGCCATCGGCACTGCCCAGCCGAAGGTGGCACCCAGGACCACCTGCGGCAGGTGGGTGTAACGCTTGCTGAACGGGTAGACGAACGCGAGCAGCGCGCCGCCGAGCGACAACCACACGGTCAGCGCGTTCATGCTCAGCACCAGCGCGAACGCGGCGAGCGTCAGCACGACGAACACACCGACGGCCTCGGCCGGCTTCACCGTGCCGGCCGCCAGCGGGCGCTCGCGGGTGCGCGCGACGTGGCCGTCGAGCCGGCGGTCGGCGAAGTCGTTGATCGCACAACCGGCCGAGCGCATCAGCACCGTGCCGAGCAGGAAGACCGCCAGCACCCGCAGGTCCGGGATGCCCTCGGCGGCCAGCCACAACGCCCACAGCATGGGCCACATCAGCAGGTAGATCCCGATCGGGCGGTGCAGCCGGCACAGCAGCGCGTACTGGTGCAGCCGCCCGCGCAGGCGCGGGGCAGGCAGCCGTGTGCTGGCGGGGTCGTTCATCGATGGTAGAGTGTCGGCGCGGCGAAAACGCCTATTGTAGCGTCGGCGCCGCGGTCGATGAGGACGAAAATCGGAGCAACGATGGCGAACAGCTATGACCTGATCTCGCTCGGTGGTGGCAGCGGCGGCCTGGCGGTAGCGCGGCGCGCGGCGCAGTACGGCGCGCGCTGTGCGGTGATCGAAAACGACCTGCTCGGCGGCACCTGCGTCAACCGCGGGTGCGTGCCGAAGAAGATCATGTGGTTCGGGGCGTCGCTCGCCCACGCGCTGGAGGAAGCGCGCGGCTACGGTTACTCGCTGTCGCTGCAGGGCCACGACTGGCATTCGCTGGTGGCCAAGCGCGAGGCCTACATTCGCCGCCTGAACGACATTTACGCCACCTCGCTGGTCGACTCCGGGATCGACAGCATCGCCGGCACCGCGCGCTTCGTCGACGACCACACACTGGCGGTCGGCGAGGAGCGCTACCGCGCCGAGCACATCGTGATCGCCTGCGGCGGGCGCCCGACGGTGCCGCGCGTGCCCGGCGCCGAGCACGGCATCACCTCCGACGGGTTCTTCGAACTGCAGGAGCGCCCGCGCAAGGTCGCGGTGGTCGGTGCGGGCTACATCGCCGTGGAACTCGCCGGGATGCTGCGCGCCTTCGGCGCCGACGTGACGCTGGTGTTGCGCAAGCAGCACATGCTGCGCACTTTCGACGTCATGCTCCGCGACGCCCTGCACGAGCAGATGCTCGATGCCGGCATCGAGATCATGGCCCAGGCGCAGGTCGCCGAAGTGCGCCGCGAGGGCAACGCGCTGACGCTGGTGTGCGCGAACGAGGTGCGCATGCAGGGCTTCGACACGCTCATCTGGGCCATCGGGCGCGAGCCCGCCACCGACACGCTGGGCCTGGAGAACACGTCGCTCGAAACCGGGCCCGACGGTTACCTGCCCACCGACCCCTACCAGCAGACCAACGTGCCCGGTGTGTACGCGATCGGCGACGTCACCGGGCGCTGGCAGCTGACGCCGGTGGCGATCGCCGCGGGGCGGCGCCTGGGCGACCGGCTGTTCGGCGGCCAGGCCGAGCGCCGGCTCGACTACGAGAACATCCCCACCGTGGTGTTCAGCCACCCCCCGATCGGCACCGTCGGCCTCACCGAGGACCAGGCGCGCGCCGAGCACGGTGAGGTCAAGACCTACCAGACGCGCTTCAACCCGATGTACTACGCGATGACCGAGAACAAGTCGCCGACCATGATGAAGCTGATCACGGTCGGGGCGCAGGAGAAGATCGTCGGTTGCCATATTATCGGCATGGGTTCCGACGAGATCCTGCAGGGCTTCGCGGTCGCCATCCGCATGGGCGCGACCAAGGCGGATTTCGACGACACGGTCGCGATCCACCCGAGCAATGCCGAGGAACTGGTGACCTTGCGTTGAGGCGCCGTACCGCCACCAAGGAGTGCAACCCATGCCCGAACTGACGCTCGAGGACGTCGAATCGCTCGCCCGGCAATGCCTGCTGGCCAACGGCTGCGACGACGACAACGCGAGGGCGGTCGCTGCCACCGTGTGCGCGGCCGAGCGCGACGGTTGCCATGCCCACGGGCTGTTTCGCCTGCCCGGCTACGTGGCTTCGCTGCGCAGCGGCAAGGTCGACGGTGCGGCGCGCCCGCGCGTCGAGCAGCTGGCGCCAGGGGTCGTGCGGGTGGACGCCGGCGGCGGCTACGCGCCGCTGGCGCTCGAGGCCTCGCGCGCACCGCTGGTGCGCTCGGCCAGAGAACAGGGCGTGGCGGCCCTGGCGCTAGTCAACGTGCACCATTTCTCGGCGCTGTGGATCGAGGTCGAAGCGCTCGCGCGCGAAGGCCTGGTGGCGCTGGCCTGCACCGCGTACATGCCGTCGGTGGCGCCGGCCGGAGCCGCGCAGGCCTTCTACGGCACCAACCCGATGGCCTTCGGCTGGCCGCGCGGCGAGCGCCCGCCGCTGGTCTTCGACCAGGCCTCCGCGGCGATGGCGCGCGGCGAAGTGATGATCGCCGCGCGCGAGGGCAAGCCCGTGCCGCCCGGCGTCGGCCTCGACGCGCAGGGCCGGCCCAGCACGGACGCGCAGGCGATCATCGACGGCGGCGTGCTGCTGCCCTTCGGCGGCTACAAGGGGTCGTCCATCGCGATGATGGTCGAGTTGCTGGCGGCCGGCCTGCTCGGTCAGGCTTTCAGCTTCGAGGCGCGCGAGCGCGACAACGGCGACGGCGGGCCGCCGCGCGGCGGCGAGTTCGTGCTGGCGATGGACCCGCGGTGCTTCGGCGACCCGGGCTGGCTGGCGCACGCCGAGGCGTTCTTCGAGCGCCTGGGCGCGCTCGAGGGCGCACGCCTGCCGGGTGTCAGGCGCTATCGCAACCGCGCGGCGGGCGGACCGGTCGAGGTCCCGCAGGCGCTGCTGGATTCGGTGCATGCCCTGACGGTGCGCGAGTGAGGCGCCACCGCGATCATTCCAGCTCCGCCAGGCGGTCGTACCACGCCACGATCTCCGCCAGCGAGAACGCCGCGTTGGCCGGGCTGGGGTTGGGCGTGACGAACACCCGCACCTCGCCGATGGAGGTCGGCTGCAGCCCCCAGTCCACGCCGGCGGGGTCGGCGATGCCGGTGTGGCGCAGGAAGTTCGTGTAGGCGACCTTGCCGTGGAACCACGCGCAACGCGGGCGGTGGGCGAGCAGTCGGTCGCGCAGCACCGGTGCCCATTCGCGAAAATCGCTCGCCCGCAGGTCCCTGGCACCGGCGCTGGGGCGTTTCACCACGTCGGTGAAGCCGATGCCCTCGTGGCGCAGCAGGCGCGCCTCCACCCCCGGCCCCGGCGACACCGGCGCGCTGATCAGTCGCGAGGCGTTCAGCGCGTGCCAGAAGCGGTTGCGGGGGGTGGCGAAATAAAAGCCCGCGCGCACCGAGTTGAGCGACGGGTTGAGGCCCACCGAGACCAGCCGCAGGCCCGGGCCGAGATAGTCCTCGAGGGTTCGCTGGCCGGTCACGCGGGTGCCCCGGGTACGGCTCAGAAGCGGCCGGGCGGCTGGTGTTCGCGGTAACCGTCGGGTGGGGCGAAACCGCTCGCGTCCAGGGCGTCGGTGGACACCGCACGCAGTCGGCTGCCGTCGCCGCTCGCGAGGTCGTTAGAGCGCAGCGGGATACCGTCGAGGTCCGGCAGCGCGGCGGGCGCCGTGACGGCACCCATCGAGCGGGCGGCGCCCGCCCCGAGTTCGCGCATGAAGCCGAACAGGCTGCGCAGGGTCGCGTAGTCGGCGCGCGCGATGCCGACGTCCTCGTGGCGGGCGACGCACACCTCGCGCAACGCCCGCCCGCCGCGGGTCAGGCGGTGGACTTCGCAGTCGATTCCGGCGATTCGCTCGCGCTGGCCGGTGGCTTGCGCCTGCAACGGTTCCACACTGCCCATGCCGGGCATCGCGGGCGCGCCGGCACCGCCCGCCGCCTGGCCCATGCGCTCGAACTGCTGGCGGACGGCGTCTTTCTGCGTCTCGGGGATGTCGGGGTTGTCCAGCACGGCCTGCAACTGCTGGCGCATCTGTTCCATCATGGGCGCCATCTGCGCCTGCATGGACTGCATCCGCTGCTGCACGGCAGCGGCCTGTTGCTCCATACTCCGCCGGTCCAGGGTGAAATAGCTGCGACGGGCGTGGTCGACGACGGTGACGCGGCGCGCACGCTCGTCGTAGAGCATGCTGGTGTTGCGCCCGCTCTGTATCGCCACCTTGCCGTCGCGCACGGCGATGCTGCGCAACTCCTCGTCGCCGCGTCCGTCGAAGGTGAGCAGTGCGTCCGCCGAAACCGAGGAGCTGAGGACGGTCACGATGAAAGGTACGTATCGGTGCATGCAACGCCTCCTTGTCGTCGGCACAGGCCGCGGCCAGCCTCGCCAGACCCTAGCACGCGCCGTCCCCGGCGCAAAGGAACTGCCCGCAACGGTGCCGGCCTCCAGGCTCTCATGAGCAGGTTCCTGCGGCGAATGCCGGGCGCAGCCCTGCTGCTGCTCGCCGCCGGCTGCGCGAGCGTCCCCGACCCCATACGCGATGCACCCGACGGGGTCGCGCCGTCGCTGGCGCGTGACGACCCACAGGCGGTGGTCGGCCAGCGGGTACGGTGGGGCGGTACCATCGCGGCCGTGGAGAACACGCCCGAGAACACTCGCGTGGTGGTCGTGGCGCGGCGCCTGACGAGCGCCGGGCGCCCGCGCGACGAGGACCGCAGCAACGCCCGTTTCATCGCGGTGCTGGAAGGATTTCACGACCCGGTGGTGCTGCAGAGCGGGCGCGAGTTCACGGTGGTCGGCACCGTGCAGCGCACCGAGCCGGGCAAGGTCGGCGATTTCGACTACCTCTACCCGGTGCTGGCCGTCGAGCATTACCGCTTGTGGCCGGCGCGCGTCGAGTTGCCCTACCCGCCGCCGCCCTTCTACTACGACCCCTGGTACCCCTATCCTTACTACTGGCCACACCCGCATCGCCGCCGTTGACCGTATGAACCGCCTGCTCACCCTTGCCACGCTGCTGCTCGCCGCCTCGCTCGCCGGCTGCGCCGGGGCACCGCCGGTCAGCCTCGAGGGGGCCGACACCACGCTCACACCGTCCATCGCCAGCGAGGGCTTCGAGACCGTGCGCGGGCGCCGGGTGGTGTGGGGCGGGATCGTCGTGGCGACCACCAACCACGCCGACCACACCGTCATCGAGGTGCTGGGCTACCCGCTCGACAAACGAACCCGCCCGCTCACCGAGGCACGCGCCCAGGGTCGGTTCCTGGTGCGCCGCGAGGGCTACCTCGAGACCGTCGACTACGCCCCGGGCAGAGCCGTCACCGCGGGCGGCCTGCTGTCGGGGGTCGAGGAAGGCAAGGTCGGCGAAGCGAGCTACCGCTACCCGGTGCTGAGCGCCGACGCGCTGCACCTGTGGAAGCCGCTGAACGCGGGCGCGAGCGGCGTGAGGTTCGGTTTCGGTATCGTGATCACCAACTAGCATGCCCGGCACTGCGGTCGGTGCACCTGCGTTGCGGCGGGTGGCGCCGGCGGCGGGCGAAGCGCGTCGAGACGGCCGCGGCGTCGGCGCGCAAGACCCGGTCCAGTCGGATGTGCGCTAAGCTCGGCGCCCGCGGGCGACCTCAGGAACCAACGGCCGATGACGATCGAACCCCTCTGCCCCACCCTGGGCGCGCTGCTCACCGGTTGCCCGTGGATAACGGTGGTGAGCGGCTACGGCGCCGGCCGTGGCGCGCGCAGACCGGGGGTCTATCGGGTCGCGCCGGCATTGCCCCTGCCCGAGCGGGCGGCGGGGGACTTCGCACCCGGCGCCGCCTTGCGCGTGCCGGCGACCTGAGCCGTGGCCGACGACTGCGAGGCCGCTCCCGGCGCCTATGCCCCCGTGGTCAACCGCAACCGCTGCGAGGCCAAGGGCGCGTGTGTGCGGCTGTGCCCCTACGACGTCTTCGAGATCCGACCGCTGAGCGACGAGCAGCGCGCCGGGCTGAGCCTGCGGGGACGGCTGAAGGCGTGGGCGCACGGTGGGCGCCAGGCGCAGGTCGCGGCGCCCGACGCCTGCCATCGCTGTCAGGCCTGTGTGCGCAACTGCCCCGAGCAGGCGATCGTCCTGCAGGCCGCCGGCTGAAGCGATGGCATCGGTCGGACAGGGACGCACGCGCTTCCACGCGACGGTGCTGTGGGCGCTGGCCGTGATTGCGCTGACGACGGGCTACTATCTCTCGGCGGCCGCGGTGCTCGATCGCAACTGGCTGGCGCGCGCCGGTTGCGTGGTGGTGGTGCTCGGTATCTGGTCGGGCATCGGCGGGGTGATCGAGGCGCGCCTGCTCGACCGCAGCCTGAGCGTGCGCCGGCGGATCTCGGCCGCGCGCCTCGCGCGGCGTTTCCGGGCCGACCCCGAGGAGCGCGACCGGCGCCTGGCGGACCTGATGCAGCGCTTCGAGGAGCGCCGCGCCGAAATCCATGGGCACCTGCAGCTGTCGATCGGCCTGCTGGAGGCGTCGTTGCTCGTCACCGGGACCCTGGTGTGGGGATTCGGCGACCTGCTGCGATTCGCCTGGGCGTGAACGGCATGGCGCGAGCCCATTCCCTGGCGGTGGCACGCGTGCCGGAGGGCGGGCCGCTACCGCGCGCCGGCGCCCGGCGCATACCGATCAACCTCGCGCTCGCGGGCAGTTTCTGCCTGCTGCTGCTCGCCTCGGCCGGCCTGGTGCTGTGGCTCGGGTTCAGCACCGGCTTTCACAACACCGCGGGTCTGCTCCACGACAAGACGCAATTGACCGTCGACGCCATCGAGCAGCGCGCACGCGCGCAACTCGACCCCGTGTACCAGCAGGTGAGTTTCCTCGCCGAACTGGTCGCGCGGGGTGAGCTGGACCCGCTCGATCCGGCCCACCTGGACCCGTCGTTGCGCGCCTCGATGGCCGCCGCGCCGCAGGTCCACAGCGTCTTGTACATCCCTTCCACGCTGCAGGTCCGGGTGGCGAGCCGGGTCTACCCCGGGGGACACGTGAACGCCGCGAGTCTCGACTGGGCCGGCGAGGAGCGCTACGAGCGGGCGCTTGCCGAGGGCCGTCGCGCGGACGGCCCCTACTGGGGCGAGATCGTCTACGTGCCGAGGTTGTCGGACGGACGCGACGGCGTGTTGCTCAACGTGCGCGCGCCGGTGCGCCGCGACGGGGAGTTCCTCGGCCTGATGGCCGCCTCGGTGCGCCTGGACACCCTTTCGCGCCTGCTGACGGAGGTCGGCGCGGGGGGCGGTGCGACGGCGTTCATTCTGTCGGGGCCCGACCTGGTCGTCGCCCACCCGGCACTGGTCGACGGTCACGGCAACCGCACGGTCGATGCGCCGCTGCCGGGGGTGCGGGAAATCGACGACCCGGTGCTGCAGGCCTTGTGGGACCCCGAGCGCTCGCGAACGCCGCTGGCATTCCAGGGCCATGACGGGCACGGCGAGGGCTCGGACCTGGAGGTCTACCGCGTGGTCGTCGGCGACGGCGTGCACGTCGCTGCCCTGCAGTGGTTGTACGGCTACGGTGCGGTGCCCTGGCGGGTGGGCGTGCACTTTCGCCGCGAGGACATAGGCAGCGAGTTCCGGGCGCTGCTCGCGGCCGGGGTGGCCAGCGTGATCGCGCTGCTGCTGTCCATTGCCGCGATGTGGTTCATCGGCGGGCGCATCTCGCGCCCCGTGCGCAGGCTCGCCGAGGCGGCGTGGCAGCTGCGCCGAGGCGGTCCGAGCGCAGTGGCGCCGTTGCGTGGCAGCCGGCTGGCCGAAGTCGATACCGCGCACGAGGCGTTCAACGAGATGCTGGCCGGCATGCGCCAGCGCGAGATCCTGCGCGACAGTTTCGGCAAGTTCGTGCCGGAAACCATCGCCGAGCAGTTGCTCAGCCAGCAGGGCTCGCTCGCGCCGGTGACGCGGGTCGCGACGGTCATGTTCACCGACATCGCCGGCTTCAGCACCATCAGCGAGAAGATCGCCCCGCACGCGGTCATCGCATTGCTGAACGAGTACTTCTCGGCCCTGATCGAACCCATCGAGCATCACGGCGGGGTGATCCACCAGTTCCAGGGCGACGCCATCCTGGCGACCTTCAACCTGCCCGTCGAGGACCCGCACCACGCCCTGCAGGCGGTCCGCGCCGCCCAGGCCATCCAGGCCTGCGTGCA
The DNA here is from genome assembly GCA_041623575.1 of Gammaproteobacteria bacterium. Lineage (GTDB taxonomy): Bacteria > Pseudomonadota > Gammaproteobacteria > JAHELT01 > JAHELT01 > JAHELT01. The sequence goes on along the minus strand of JBFJWO010000073.1, from coordinate 892 downwards.
GGCCCGCCGCTTCGGCGGCGGGCTGGAGTTGCGCACCCGGATCGGCATCAATACCGGCAACGTGGTGGGCGGTACCGTGGGCGGTACCGGCCGCCTGGGCTACACGGTGCACGGCGACGCGGTGAACCTCGCGGCGCGCATAGAGAGTCTGAACAAGACCTTCGGCACGCAGGTGCTGGTGGCGGCCGAAACGGTGGCGCTGTGCCACGGGGCGATCGCGTTCCGGGAGGTGGGCACGAGCGAGGTGCGCGGGCGTGAACACGCGGTCCGGCTGTTCACGCCGGAGTCCGCCGAGCGCCCGGGAGAATGACGTGAGCAGACCATCGCTGGCGGTAGTGACGGGTGCGAGTTCGGGAATCGGCCGCGCGACTGCGCTCGCCTTGTGCGAGGACCTGCCGGTGATTGCCGTGGCGCGACGGGCTTCGCAGCTCGACGAGCTGGCCGGCCAGGCGCCGGGCGAGGTGCGCCCGGTGGCGGCCGATGTCACCGAAGAGGCCGGGCTCGCCGCCGTCGCCGCGGCCGTCGGGCGCGAACGTGTGCGCTACCTCGTGCACGGCGCCGGCATCTACCCGATCGCGTCGCTGGCCGGGCTCGACGTCGCGACCTGGCGCCGGGTGATGGCCACCAACGTCGATGCCCGCCTGTTCCTGACCCAGCGCTTGCGCGCCAGCTTTTCCGCGGGCTCGCGCGTGCTGTTCGTGGGTTCGCTGTCCGCCCACCGGGCGCGCCGCGGGGCGCTCGCCTACTGCACGTCCAAGGCTGCGTCGTTCATGCTGCAGCAGGGGCTGCGCCTGGAGCTTGCCGAGGAGGGCGTGCTGGTCGCCAACACCTATCCGGGGTTCGTGGACACGGACCTGATGCGCGGCGCCATCGATGCCGATCGGGCCGTGTT
>JBFJWO010000072.1:0-13676 GCA_041623575.1 Gammaproteobacteria bacterium | reverse complement strand
TGCGGCCCTCGCGATCGGCGGCGTTGGCGTGAAAGAGCTGCTCGGCATGGCGCGCCACGTCGAGCGGTTCGACCCGGCAGTAGCGGCCCGCCATCGGCTCGCGCGGCGGGCGCGGCGGCGGCGCCCAGCCGGGCACCGGGAAGCCCACCGGCATCCCGAACTCGTTGAGGTGCCCCTCGGTGCTCACGTCAACGCCATCCCGGCGTCGGCGCCGCGTTCGAGCTTGCTGTCCTCGGGGTAGACCCGCAGGCTCGGCACCTCGCCCGCCTGCAGGCTGCGCTGGATGCGCAGCCAGTACTCGGTGGTGTAGAGATCGCCGTGCACCTCGCGCAACACCCGGCGCTGCGAGCGCTCGGGCAGGCGCAGGCCGACCTCGATCTCCTCGGGCAGGAACACGTAGCCGTCCGCGAAGAACCAGTCGGGCACGTCTTCCTCGCCGTCGAAGCGCTCGGCGTTGGTGGCGATGGTCACGCCGACGAAGTCCTCCAGCGCGTCGTAGTCGAACAGGTACACCTTGAGGTAGCGGCTGACGCCGTAGTTGCGCGCGTCGAGGTCCTTGTTGAAGATGTTGGCCGCGGCGTTGTTCTTGATGCAGTAGCCGAGGTTGACGATCACCGTGTGCGCGTCCTCGGCGCTCGCGCCCTGCAGGAATTCCGGCAACGGCGTCAGGCGGCGTTGCACGATCAGGTACTTGAAGATCACCGCCTCGCCCTGCAGGAAGACCGTCTCGCCGGCCGCCTCGAGCAGTTCGGCGAGCAACGCCGGGTCGAACCAGGCTTTGTCCAGCTTCAGGTTGTAGTAGATGATGTTGTCGAGCATGCTGCCGGTGCGGTTGATGTCGTGCACCCGCGAGTACTTCTTCAGCACCGACTCGATGCCCTCGAACTCGCCCCACTTGTACTGCGCGGTGGGGTGATCGCGGATGACCTTGAGGTTGTAGGCCGAACCGGGGGCCGCAAAGCCGATCGCCACCGTGCCCTTGAAGCCGATGGACGTCTCGAACACCAGGCCGCCGGCGATCAGTTCCGCCTCTAGGTCCTTCATCACGGCGACCTTGCCGAGGTGGTTGTAGCCGATGGTGGAGTAGTGCAGGCCGAGCGGGCGCATCGGCATGATGCTGTACAGGAACTGGCACAACTCGTGGTAGCTGGGGTTGGTGACATGGAAGTTGGCGAGCGTCGAGCTGAACAGGTTGTGCGCGTCCGCCTCGTTCATCAGCACCGCGTCGACGGCGACGCCGCGCTCGCCGTTGACCAGCGCCACGATCAACGGCAGCAGGCTCCCGTCGGCACACACCACGCGACCGACCAGGTAGGCGCCGCGGTTGCGGTAGAAACCTGCGTTGACCATCTCGATGCGCCGAAAGGCGGGAGAGCCGTGCTCACCCAACACGCGGTTGACCCGTTCGGCCAGCGCCGCGGCGTCGGCTTCGCGGGCCTCGAAGGGGACGCGCAACGCGGGCACCGAGAGGATCTCCGCGGCCGCGGCACCCGACAGTTGCCCGGCCCCGGGGATGACGTGCAGCAGCCTCGCCCACAGGGCCTCCTCCGCGGCCACCGAGCCGAACGAGTACTCGACCGGCTTCCACTCCCCCTGGTAGACCTTGCGCCGGGTCGAGTGAAAGAAAGCGATCCCGATGTCGGCCTCGTAGCGCTTGCCGACCCGCGGCATGTAGTCGGCCTCGATGGCGTCCCAGATGCCGGAGTCGTCGGCGACCGCCGGGCAGGCGTGCTTCAGTTGCTCGCCCAGGCGATTGATGGCGTCGTTGTAGAGCGACAGGCGGGTGGCGCTCAAGGCGATCGAGCGCGGGTGGTCGCGCTGCTCGAACGCTTCCTGCGCCTGTCGGGGGATGGCCGCAAAGCGCGCGTAGAAACCGTCGAACTCGTCGTGCAGCCAGGCGCCGATGGCGTTCACCGCGGCCCCGGGCGAGCCGGCCGCCTGCACGCGGGCCTGGTGTTCGGCGGCGGTCGAATCGTGATCGGGCATGCAGGGACTCCGCGCGGGGCGCTCGAGCGAAGCGGCCGCGCCGGCCGCCAACCGGCGGCAAGCTTATACGCTTCGAGCAGCGCGTTCCAGGCGCCGCCGGCGAGCGGCCCTGGCTGGTGCGAAGCGACGGCGCCCCCGTGGCCTTCAACCTGTTAGAGTTCGGCGGGTGACCGCTCTCGATCCGATTCCGCTCGCGCTCTACGTGCATTTCCCGTGGTGCGTGAGCAAGTGCCCCTATTGCGATTTCAACTCCCACGCCCTGCGCGGCGAACTGCCGGAGCAGGCGTACGTCGACGCGCTGCTGGCCGACCTGGAGCAGGACCTGGCGCTCGCGGCGGGCCGGCGCGTGGTCAGCGTGTTTCTCGGCGGCGGCACCCCCAGCCTGTTCGGCGCGGCCGCGCTGGAGCGCCTGCTGGTGGGCCTGCGCCCGCTGCTCGACCCGCGGCCCGGGCTCGAGATCACGCTCGAAGCCAACCCCGGGACGGTGGAGCAGGGACGGTTCGCGGACTACCGCGCGCTCGGCATCAACCGCCTGTCGCTCGGCATCCAGAGCTTCGACGACGACGCGCTGACCCGCCTCGGGCGCGCTCATGACGCGAGCCAGGCGCACGCGGCGGTGCGCAACGCGCGCGCCGCGGGATTCGACAACCTCAACCTCGACCTGATGCACGGCCTGCCGGGTCAAACCCGTTCCGGTGCGCGCGAGGACGTGGCCAAGGCCTGCGCGGTCGGTGCGGAGCACCTTTCCTACTACCAGCTCACGCTCGAGCCCAACACCTGGTTCCACCGCCACCCGCCGGCGCTGCCGGACGCCGACACCGTGTGGGCCATCGAGCAGGACGGCCACGAGCGCCTCGCCGCGGCCGGCTACGAGCGTTACGAAGTCTCCGCCTTCGCCCGCCCCGGCAGGCGCTCGGCGCACAACCTGAACTACTGGCGCTTCGGTGACTACCTCGGCATCGGGGCGGGGGCGCACGGCAAGCTCACCACCGGCGACCCGCCGGTGGTGAGGCGCGCCAGCAAGCAGCGCCAGCCCCGGGCCTACCTGCGCGAAGCCTGCGGCAGCGGGCGCCTGCTCGGCGAACGCCGGCTGGGCCCCGACGACCTGGTCGCCGAGTTCATGCTGAACGCGCTGCGCCTGCGCGAGGGGTTCGAGCCGGCGTTGTTCACCCGGCGCACCGGGCTGGCGCTCGAGCGCATCGCGCCCACGCTCGCCCGGCTGGTCGCGGACGGGTTGCTCGAATCCGACGCCGGGCGGGTCCGGGCGAGCGAGCGCGGCTACCGGTTCCTGAACGACGTGGTCGGGGCCTTTTGTTGAGTCGCGCCGTGTTCGCCGCGGCCGGGAAAGCGACTGCCGCGCGCTTCAGGGTTTTCCCCAATGCGCGGCGTGAAATCTGGACTATAGTTGTCCCACGGAGGCCGAAACCGGCGCGCGCCGACACGATCGCCATGCGGATGCTCGACGAAATCACCGTGCAATGCCCCTATTGCGGGGCGCACTTCGTGACCGTGGTCGACTGCTCGGAGGGCAATGCCGCCTACGTGGAGGACTGCCAGGTCTGCTGCGCGCCCATCAACTTCCACGTGCAGGTCGACGAGAAGTACGAGCTGCTGGGCTTCGAGTTGCGGCGCGACGACGAGTAGCAACGATGCAGCGGCGCTACGAACCTATTCCCTGCGACCAGTACAGCCGTTACGAGCTGGCCATCCTGCGCCGGCGCTCTTTGCGCGTGTGCTGGCTCGGCCGCCGCGGGCAGACGCACATCGGCACGCTGCGCCCGCTCGACCTGCGCACCCGCTCCGGCGCCGAGTACATGATCGCCCGCGACCGCGGCAACGCGCTGCGCGTGCTGCGGCTCGACCGGATCCGCCGCGCCCAAGTGCTGGCCTGAGGGCAGGAGCCCGCTCGGGCGCGACTCGCGATCGCCGCGGGTGCGGGCGATGTGAACCGGGCACGTCCGTACGAAAGCCCGCCGCGCGGGCCCCGCCGGACAGCCTCGCGGCAGGGCCTAAAGGTTTGCCGCCCGGCGCCGCTGCAACGGCATGAGGTCCCGATCGTCTTCACCCGCCGCCGCGCGCGGCTCCCACCCGTCGGCGACGCGGTCGCCCCGGCCATCCACGGCGCGCACGTCATGAGCGCGGAGTCGACCGGGCCGATCCGCGTCGTGGTGCTCGATCGCGACGAGCGGTTTCGCACCCTTATCGGGCACCACATCACCACCGCGTGGCCGGATGCGGTGATCACCGATCTCGCCAGCCTCGGCGACCTGGACGTGTCGGCCAAGCCCGATTGCTTCGTGCTCGATCACGAGACGCTGCAACAGGCGGCGCAGTCGGCCGACAAGCAGGTCTGGTTTCGCACCGCGGCCGTGGTCGCGAGCGCCCCGTGCGTGATCGTCGCCGAGCCGAGCGACGAGCTGCTCGCGGTGCGCTACATGAAGGGCGGCGCCAGGGACTTCCTGCCCAAACGCCTGATCAGGCACGAGCTGATCGTGGCGTCGCTGCGCGAGTGCCTCGACGGGCGCTCGCTGCCCGAAGCGACCCCGGTCGAAGACGACGAGTGCGCACCGACGCGCTCACCCGGAAAGGCGCGCCCAGCCGGCCAACCCGGTTCACCGGCGCCGGCGAGGTCGCGCAGGCGCAAGGCGGCGAGGCCCGCAACGGCCGGGGAGCAACCCGTCGAAGCCGCCGAGCCCGTCGAAGCCCAACCCGTCGAAGCCCGGCCCGTCGAAGCCCAACCCGTCGAAGCCCGATCGGTCGCGCCGCAAGAGAGGCCGGCGCAGCCGACACCCGACGAGGCCGCGCCCAGGCTGCCCGGCCCCGAGTCCACGCTGGAGGGTTATCGCCTGATCCGCCGCATCGCCTCGGGCGGCGTGGCTTCGGTGCACCTCGCCTACAGCGAGAAAACCGGCCACGACGTTGCGCTCAAGGTGCTGCGCGTCGCCAAGAGCAATGCCGCCAACAAGTACTACGAGCGCTTCGAGCAGGAGTACCGGCTGGTCTCCGGCATCGACTCGCCGTCGGTGGTCAAGTCCTACGATTTCGGCCGCACCCGCAACACGGTGTTCATCGCCTTCGAGTATTTCCCGTGCGGCGACCTCAAGACGCGCCTGCGCGAAAGGGTGAGCCCCGAGGTAGCCGAGGTCTATCTCGGCAAGATCGCCGCGGCGCTGCAGGAACTGCACGCGCTGGAGATCCTGCATCGCGACCTGAAGCCGGCCAACGTCATGCTGCGCGAAGACGATTCCGTCGCCCTGATCGATTTCGGCATGGCCAAGCAGCTGCAGTCGGCCGAGAACCTCACCCTGCCGGGCACCGTGCAGGGCACCCCGCACTACCTCAGCCCCGAGCAGGCCGCGGGGCGCGTCGTCGACGAGCGCAGCGACATCTACAGCCTCGGGGTGATCTTCTACGAAATGCTCGAGGGCAAGCGCGCCTACGCGGGCAAGACCCCGCTCGAGGTCTGCATGGCGCACCTCACCGAGCCGGTCCCGACCCTGTCGCCGGAGAACGCCGGGCACCAGCTGCTGCTCGACTGGATGATGTGCAAGGAACTGGGCGAGCGGTGCGCGACCGTCAAGGAACTGCGCGAGGTGCTGAACAGCAAGGGTGTCAACGCCACCCCCGCGGCGGCCGCCGGCCGCTTCGCGACCAGCGCCGAGGAACTGACGCTGATCTAGATCCCGGACAGTGCACGAAGGCTCAGGTCGGAGGCAAAGCCTGAGATCCTGCGAACGATTGTCCGACCTGCCTGGCCAGATCGTCCCTGGCAGGCGGACCCTCCATGCAACATCCGGTCTGAACGCTCGTGTCGCGCCGGGCGTCGAACCGGCGCCGGCCGGATCTGCCGCTAGCGGGTCTGCCCCTGGATCTGCTGGACCTGGCTCTCGTAGCGCTCGTTCAGTTTCTCCTGCAACGCCTGCGCGTCCTCGAACATCTTCTTGATGGTCTCCGGCGAATAGGGGCTGTCGGGCAGCGCTTCGCTCAGGTCCTTGCCCTTGCCGGGCGCCTCGTCCGGCGCCTCTTCCTCGACCGGCGGTTTAGGGCGCATCCCGGCGATCACGTTCAGGTTGGGATCGAGGTCCATGGACGTCTCGGCGACCGCGTCCGGGGGCGGGCGGGTCTGCGTGTAATGCCACTGCCCGTCGCGGTCCTGCCACTTGTAGACCCGCTGCCTGCCGGCCTTGAGAACGCGCGTGTCGCCCTCCCGGGTCTCGGAGTCGATGCTCAGGGTCTCGACGTCGAGCTCGCCGAGCCCCGACAGCGACGGCAGGTCGGCGAACCGCGACAGCAGCGAGCCCACGTCGACGCCCTTGAGATAGGCGAGGTAGGCGCCGCCGCCCATGAAGATCGCCAGCATCAAGAACGACTTAATCAACAAACGCTTGATCATTGTCCCTACTCGGTTGGCGGACCCGGCCGGGCAACCTCGGCGTGCAGATCGTGCGCCTCGGCAGCGGTTACCACCACGTCCATGAACTCACCCACCGGCGCCTCGCCCGCGCCCCGCACGTAGACCAGGCCGTCGATCTCCGGGGCATCGCCCGGCCCACGGGCCACCGCCACGTCGTCCTCGACCGCGTCCACCAGCACCTGCATCCGGGTACCCACGCGCCGTGCCAGGCGCGCGGCACTGATCTGCTCCTGGACCTGCATGAAGCGTGCCTCGCGCTCTTCCTTGACCGCTTCGGGCACCTCGCCGGGCAGCGCGTTGGCGGCCGCGCCCTCCACCGGCGAGTAGCGGAAACACCCGACCCGGTCCAGCTGCGCCTCGCGCAGGAAGGCCAGCAGTTCCTCGAACTCGGCCTCGCCCTCGCCGGGGAAGCCGACGATGAAGGTGCTGCGCAACGTCAGCGCCGGGCAAATCGCCCGCCAGGCGGAGATACGCTCCAGCACTTTCTCGGTAGCGGCAGGCCGGCGCATGGCTTTGAGGATTTTCTGGCTGCCGTGCTGCAGCGGCACGTCGAGGTAGGGCAGCAGCCCACCCCCGGTCATCAGCGGGATCACCTCGTCGACGTGCGGATAGGGGTAGACGTAGTGCAGGCGCACCCACACGCCCAGCTCCGAGAGCGCGGCGGCGAGGTCGGCGAAGCGCGCCTTGACCGCCCGCCCCCGCCACAGCCCCGGGCGGTAGCGCAGGTCCACGCCGTAGGCGCTGGAGTCCTGGGCAATGACCAGCAACTCGCGCACGCCCGCCGCCACCAGGCTCTCCGCCTCGCGCAGCACGGCGTCGACCGGGCGGCTGACCAGGTCGCCGCGCATGCTGGGGATGATGCAGAAGCTGCAGCGATGATTGCAGCCCTCGCTGATCTTGAGGTAGGCGTAGTGGCGCGGCGTCAGGCGCAGTCCCTGCGGCGGCACCAGGCTGGTATAGGGCTCGTGCGGCGGCGGCTGGTGCTCGTGCACCGCCGCCATGACCTCCTCGTAGGCGTGAGGACCGGTCACCGCGAGGACGCCCGGGTGGGCTTCGCGCACGCGCTCCTCGCGCGCGCCCAGGCACCCGGTGACGATCACCCGCCCGTTCTCCGCCAGCGCCTCGCCGATGGCATCGAGCGATTCGGTCACCGCCGAGTCGATGAATCCGCAGGTGTTGACCAGCACCAGGTCGGCGCCGGCGTAGTCCGGCGACATTTCGTAGCCCTCGGCGCGAAGCTGGGAGACGATGCGCTCGGAATCCACCAGCGCCTTGGGGCAGCCGAGGCTGACCATGCCGACTCGGGGGGCTCGGGGGGCGCTGGCGGGCATGATTGAGGGCCGGTCGAAAAGGGCGTCATGGTAGCAGAAGCCGCCCCGGGGGCGACCTGCCGGGACCGCTTCGCGGGGCTGCGCCGCCCACCCGACGACGGCCCCGCCACGGGCGCTCGCGGCATGCCGATCCCCGGCGGTGCAATCCTGCCGCAGCCGGCCGTTTCGGAGGCCTCTCTACGGCTGTTTATGCACATTGTCAAGAACGCTGACGCCGGTTTGCGCCTCGTCACGGGTTCTTGGCAGGTTTGGACACTTCAATATTAACTAATTGAAAAATATAGGAATATTTTTTGGTTAAAAAGTGACACTTCCATGACGGACGACGGTTTGATGCGCTTCGCGGCCGCTGATCCCAAGCTGTTCACAGTTTTATCCACAGAAACTGTGGATAACACTCGGGCACCCGCGCCACGCCGTGATCCGCCCCCCGCACGGGCCGCCCCGGCGCCTTGTTATGGGCGGTGGATGCGTTTAGAATTCGGCGCCTTTTCGAACGGCCTCGCGGAGCGCGCCATGAAAGCGGACATCCATCCCAAGTACGAGGAGATCTCGGTCACCTGCAGTTGCGGGAACACCTTCACCACGCGCTCGACCTACGGCAAGCCCGACCTGCACGTCGACGTGTGCTCGCAGTGCCACCCCTTCTACACCGGCAAGCAGAAGATCGTCGACTCCGCCGGGCAGGTGGACAAGTTCCGGCGTCGCTACGGCGGCCGATCCTGACCCGGCAGACTTCGAACGTCTTGACCCGAAGGGCGCTTCTCGGCGCCCTTTTCGTTTGCGCGTGGCTGGCGAGCGGCGCGGCCGCGGCCTGCCCGGCCGATCGCCTGGACGAGCGTGTCGACGTGCGCCGGGTGCTCGACGGCGACACGCTGCTGCTCGCCGACGGGCGCAAGCTGCGCCTGATCGGCATCGACACACCCGAACTCGGCCGCGACGGGCGCGCGGATGCGCCGGGTGCCCGGACGGCACGCGCGGCGCTGGCGGCGGCGGCCGGGGCACGGGTGGGCCTGCGCTACGATACCGAGCGCTTCGACCGCTTCGGGCGTACGCTCGGGCACGCGTACACGCCGGGCGGCGCCAACCTGGCGGCGGCGCTGCTGGAACAGGGTCTCGCCGCGCCCATCGCCGTACCGCCGAACCTGTGGTCGCAACCCTGCTATCACGCACTCGCCGCGCGGGCGGCCGCGCGCCGCGCCGGCATCTGGTCGCAGCCGGGATACCGCGACGGGATAGCGCCCGGCGCCTTGAAGCGCGGCGGTTTTCACATCGTGCGCGGGCGCATCGCGCGCATCGAGCAGGATCAGCGCGGGCTGTGGCTGCACATGCACGAGCGTTTTCGGCTACGCTTGGCGCGGCAGGATCTCGGCTACTTCCAGGGGATGGCGCTCGGCGAACTCACGCGCCGCAACCTCAAGGTCTCGGGCTGGGTCAGCCGCCGCGGGCAACGCGCCGAGATGCGCCTGCGCCACCCCTCGCAAATCGAACTGATCGACTGATGCCGCCCAGCGAAAACACCCTCTACCTCGTCGACGCCAGCATCTACGTGTTCCGCGGCTGGTTCACCCTGCCCGATACCCTGAACGACAGCGACGGCAACCCGGCCAACGCGGTCATCGGGTTTTCCGACTTCCTGCTGCAGGTGCTCGAGCGCGAGCGGCCCGGGCACCTGGTGTGCGCTTTCGACGAGAGCCTGACCACCTCCTGGCGCAACGACATCTACCCCGCATACAAGGCCAACCGCGAATCGGCGCCCGAGGACCTCAAGCGCCAGTTCCTGCGCTGCCGCGAACTGGTCGAGGCCTGCGGGCTGTACGGTTGCTCGAGCCCGGTGCTGGAGGCCGACGACCTGATCGCCACCCTGGCCGTCAACGCGCGCGCCGAGGGGTTCCGCAACCTGGTGATCAGCGCCGACAAGGACCTCACCCAGGTGCTCGGCCCCGACGACGAGTGGTGGGACTACGCCAAGAACGTGCGCCTGTCGGCGCGCGGGGTCGAGCAGCGCTTCGGCGTACGCCCCGGGCAGATCAGCGACCTGCTGGCGCTCGCCGGCGACAAGGTGGACAACATTCCCGGGGTGCCCGGAATCGGCCAGAAGACCGCCGCGAAGCTGCTCAACAAGTGGGGCGACATTCCCGGCATGCTGGCGAACCTCGACAAGGTCGGCGACATGAAACTGCGCGGTGCGAAGCGTATCCAGGAGTTGCTCGGCGAGCACGCGCACGCCATCGAGGTCGCGCGGCGCATCACCACCACGCGCCACGACGAAAGCCTGCCACGCGAGATGCCGGCGTTCGCCCGCCGCGCCCCGGACGGCGGCACGCTGCACGACTGCTTCGAGCGGCTCGGCTTCGGCGACCTGCGCCGGCGCCGCTGGCGGGCCGCGCTCGGCCTCGGCGAGGAAAGCGAGGAGGCCGCGGGGTGAGTGCCCGCGCGGCGCGGCGCGGGCAGGCCTACGCCCCCGGGGCGCAGGTCCGCGAGCCGGCTCCCGCCGGGCCCTACGACTGGCGCTACCTGTGGTCCATCGCCCGCTCTCACCGCCGCGAGCTGGTGACGGCGAACCTGGTCGCGCTGGCGGCGACCCTTGCCAGCATCCCGCTGCCGCTGCTGATGCCGCTGCTGGTCGACGAGGTGCTGCTCGACCAGCCGGGCCCGGTGGTCGCGGCCATCGACTCCGCCTTCCCGCCCGAGTGGCACGGGCCGGTGCTCTACATCCTGGTGGTGCTCGGCGTCACCGCGGTGCTGCGCACGGTCGCGCTGGGGCTGAACGTCCTGCAGGGCCTGCAGTTCACCCGCGTCGCCAAGGACATGGTCTACCGGCTGCGCCGCGAGTTGCTGGAACGTCTGCGCCACGTCTCCATGGCCGAGTACGAGACGCTCGGCAGCGGCGGCGTCAGCTCGCACTTCGTCACCGACCTGCAGACCGTGGACGAGTTCGTCGGCACCACTGTCAGCCGCTTGCTGGTGGCGAGCCTGTCGATCGTCGGCGCGGCGCTGATCCTGCTGTGGATGCACTGGCAGCTGGCGTTGCTGATCCTGTTCGTCAACCCGGTCGTGGTCTACTTCACGGTGGTCGTCGGCAAGCGTGTGCAGGAACTCAAGCGGCGCGAGAACAGCGCCTTCGAGATCTTCCAGCAGGCGCTGACCGAGACCCTGGACGCGATCCACCAGATCCGCGCCGCCAACCGCGAGAAACACTACCTGCGACGCCTCGCCGAGCGCGCGCGCGACGTGCGCGAGCACGCCACCGCCTTTGCCTGGCAGAGCGACGCCGCCAACCGCGCGAGCTTCGGGATCTTCCTGTTCGGCATGGACGTGTTCCGCGCCATCGCCATGCTCATGGTGGTGTTCTCGGGCCTCACGGTCGGGCAGATGTTCGCGGTGTTCGGCTACCTGTGGTTCATGATGGGCCCGGTGCAGGAAGTGCTGAGCATCCAGTACGCGCTGTACAGCGCCAACGCCGCGCTGGGGCGCATCAACAAGCTCGCCGCGCTCGCCGAGGAGCCGCGCTACCCGCGAGCGGAGAACCCGTTCGCCGGTCGGCCGACCGTGGGCCTGCGCCTCGACGACGTGCACTTCGCCTACGGCGACGGCCCGGAGGTGTTGAACGGCATCACGCTCGAAGTCGAGCCCGGCGAGCGTATCGCGCTGGTCGGGGCGAGCGGCGGCGGCAAGTCGACCATGGTGCAGGTGCTGCTCGGGCTCTACCCGGCGAGCCGCGGCACCATCGAGTTCGGCGGTGTGCCCGTGCAGCGCATCGGCCTCGAAGTGGTCCGCGAGCACGTGGCCACGGTGTTGCAGCACCCGGCGCTGTTCAACGACACCGTGCGCGCCAACCTCACGCTCGGGCGCGAACTGCCCGACGCGGCGTTGTGGGAGGCGCTGGAAGTGGCACAACTCGCCGCCACCGTGCACGAGACGCCAAACGGCCTCGACACGGTGGTGGGGCGCTACGGCATGCGCCTTTCCGGCGGCCAGCGCCAGCGTCTGGCGATCGCGCGCATGGTGCTTCAGGACCCGCGGGTAGTGATCCTCGACGAGGCCACCTCCGCGCTCGACACGCGCACCGAGGCGCGTGTGCACCGCGCGCTGTCCCGCTTCCTCGCCGGGCGCACCACGATCATCATCGCCCACCGCCTGAGCGCCGTGCGCCAGGCCGACCGCGTCTACGTGTTCGAGGACGGGCGCATCATCGAGCAGGGCGGGCACGAGGAGTTGATCGCCCGCAACGGGCTCTACGCCCGGCTCTACGGGTAGCCGAGGGCAGACCCGGATATCAACGTGTAGTTGGTAGTCCGACCCTTGATCGCCCAGAATGGCCTGGTCCTACGTTTGAGCGGAAGGGGCGCAAGATGACGTGCTTGCTCGCAGTCCCCGATCCGTCCGATCGGTGATGGCAACGGAGATCGTGATCCGCGTCCTCGGCGAGCGTGCGGGCGACATCCATCGCAACCGCAACATGGCCGAGGACCTGCAGCGCGAGTTGCTGCACCGAGGCTACGGCACGACGTCCGATCCGGACACCATGACCACCGAGTTCAGAGTATGGGTAAGGGCCCGCCGCGATCTCGGCGATACCGCCGCGCTGGTCCGGGCTATCGTCGCCAGACACCGGATGGGCGACAACGTTGCCATCGAGCGCGGCCGGCCATAGGCCGTTTCTTTCCGACCCCTGATATCTGATGCCCACCAACGTCACCGCCGACTACAAACGCGCGGAGCAGGCGTTTCGCGAGGCGCGCGAGCCCCGGGAGCGGCTGGACTGCCTCAAGGAGATGTTGCGCACCCTGCCCAAGCACAAGGGCACCGAGCACCTGCAGGCGGACATCAAGTCGCGCATCAAGCAACTCACCGAGGAACTGGCCGGGCCGCGCAAGGGCGCGGCGCGCACCGGGCCGAGCCACAGCGTGCGGCCCGAGGGCGCGGCGCAGGTGGCGCTGCTCGGGCCGCCCAACGCCGGCAAGTCGAGCCTGCACGTCGCGCTGACCGGCTCGCACGCGGCCGTCGGGCCTTACGGTTTCACCACCCACGAGCCGCTGCCCGGCATGCTCGGCGCGCGCGACGTGCAGTTCCAACTGATCGACCTGCCGCCGGTCTCGGCGGACTACATGGAAAGCTGGATGGTCAACGCCCTGCAACCGGCGGATGCCGCGTTACTGGTCATCGACATCGCCGACCCCGAGTGCCTGGAGCAGATCGCCATGGTCGGCGGGCGTCTCGCCGAGCGCAAGATCCGCCTGGCCAGCGACTGGCCCGGCCGGCCTGCGGCCGGGGCCGACGAGGCCGGGGACGAGGACCCTTTCCGCATCGACCTGCCGACGCTGCTGCTGGCCAACAAGATCGACCTCGGCGACGCCGAACGCGACCTGCCGGCGCTGCTCGAACTGCTGGACGTGCCCTTTCCGGCGCTGGCGGTTTCCGCCGAGACCGGCGCCGGCCTCGAAGCGATCGGCGAGTTCCTGTTCGAGGCGCTGGAGATCGTGCGCGTCTACACCAAGACGCCGGGCAAGCCCGCGGAGAACGAAAAACCCTTCGCGGTGCGCCGCGGACAGACGGTGGCGGACGTCGCCCTGCTGGTGCACAAGGACATCGCCGAGGGCCTCAAGTACGCGCGGCTGTGGGGCGGCGGGAGGTTCGACGCGCAGCAGGTGGGGCCGCAGCACGAGGTCCGCGACGGCGACGTGCTGGAACTGCACGCCGGTTAGGTAATCTCAGGGCTTGTCGTCGTCGCGCTTCGGGTCGCCGAACAGGTCCTGCAACTGGCGCCGGGCCGCGTCGGCCTTGGACTCGCCGGGCTGGCGCGCGTCGCCGGGCGGGGAAGCGCCGAACAGCGATTCGAGCTGCGCGCGCGCCGCATCCGCCTTGCTGGAATCCTCGGGACGATAGGCGTTCGCCGCGGCGCTGAAGTGGTCGCAGAAGTTGGCGCGCTCTTTCTGGTGCGG